>JAPOQT010000300.1 GCA_026710525.1 Pseudomonadota bacterium | reverse complement strand
TGGCGACAGTTGAGATGATGAATGACTTTGAGGGTGACGACTAGCCCCCACCACAGTTGGCTTATTCAGGAGCTGAAGCTCCTTTTTAGCCTCTGCCAAAACATGGGGTGGAATACCGGCTAAGCGAGCTGTTTCCAAACCAAAAGAATGGGAACAAACACCAGGAGCTAGCTTATAACTAAAATGTAATTTACCTTGTTTTGATATCACCTCTGTCTGCATGAGCTTAACCTCGGGAATCTGGCTAGCTTTATGAGCTAACTCATGGTAGTGGGTAGCAAACAACACCCAACCATTCACGGCGCCAGCAAACTCTTTTAGTAAACTCCAAGCAAGAGCGAGGCCATCTTCCGTTGATGTGCCACGACCAAGCTCATCCAATACAATGAGAGATGATGGTGTCGCTTTATTCAAAATCTCAGCTGCCTCGTTCATTTCAACCATAAACGTTGATCTTCCCCGCCATAAATCATCACTCGCCCCAATACGGGTATAAATACCATCAAAAATCGGTAACTGTGCCTGACGAGCGGGAACATAACAACCTATTTGACATAACAGAACAGAGAGGGCTGTTTGTCGCATGATAGTGGATTTACCACCCATGTTCGGACCGGTGATCAGCAAACATTTTTGCTGACGTGTTATTGTGAGGGAATTGGGGGTAAAACGGTGAGCCGGCATGCTTTTCATTACCACCGGATGAAAAGAATCTATGAGCTCTAAGTCGCCATCAGGGTCAATGGTTGGTCGGGTAAAATGACACTTCGTCGCCACCACCGCCATCGACAGAGCCAGATCCCAATCGGCAATAACAGCAGCAGCATCGAGTAAAACCTGACTCTGAACCGCTAAAGCATTCACCAAATCATCATATAGCTTTCTTTCCTGCCACTCAGCTTTATCCTGAGCAGAACTCACCCTCTCAGCAAGCTCTTCTAACCTAGGCGATGTGTATCGCTGGGAATTCACCATGGTTTGTTTCAGGATGAGCTCAGGAGGCACTTTATGGCTATGGGTTTTCGTAATCTCAATCAAATAGCCATAAGTTTTATGCGCTCTAATTTTAAGAGAGGGAATCCCCAGTTCAGAGCGAAGAGCTGCTTGAAAACTCTCTAACTCATCATCCCCCTCTTGCCACCAAGAACGGAGTTCATCAAGCTGATTATTGTAACCTTGTCGAATCACTTGAGAGCCACTGCCAAGTTGTCCAGGCTCATCACAAATCCCACGATTTAAATGGTCACTCACTTTGGCCACGCTCCTGCATCGCCCAGCAATACCAGCAAAAAACTTACCTGTCACCGATATCTCTGACTCTGGCCCTTTATCCATGAATGTGCTCTCAATAACCTGTTCTACTGCCATCATAATATTTAGGGTGCTTCTCAGGAGAGCTAACTGACTTGGCTGGATTTTCTTTTGCACCAGACGGTGACTCAGACGCTCTACATCACTCACTTTTTTCAGACGTTTTTGCTCAGCAGTCAAGGTTGGATATGGCTCTGCTAAAAGTCGCTCCGTAATATCAAAGCTACGGTTGATACTCTCTTTTTGCAAATAGGGCTGTAACAGCCTAGCTTTTAATAGCCTGGCACCCATGGCCGTCTGACACTGGTTAAGTAACCGCCAAAGAGAGCCATGGGACTTCCCAGTATTCATGGAGACAAATAGTTCGAGACCACGAATGGTGTTCTCATGTAAGTACATACGATCAGGGGCATGTAAACTCTTCACCCCCTTAAAATGGGCTGTGGATGCTTTGAGAGAATGGAAATAACTAAGAAGCCCAGCAAGGAGTGACTGACATGCTGTCAAGCTAGCCTCACACGCTTTGTTGTTGTTATCAGTATCAGGTATTGTACACAACCCCGTGAGGGTAGGGGCGAGTCGAGCGTATGTGCGCTCCCAAGAAGCGTCGGGTAATTCGTGTGAAACACAAGGCAAAACCCCTAGATAGTCTTCGGGTAACTCAGAAAGCAAAGCGCCGCTTTCCTTCAACCGATCTACCATCGGCACAAAAGCAGGCTTATGAAAACGACGAACTAAAAACTCTTTCGGCTGATAGATTTCAGCGATGTTCGTAATATCATCAAAAGTATCAACGACACCAAAACGTAAATCACTCGTTGCGTAATCACAGAGTAAAAAATGCCAAAGTCGCCGCTCTGGACACTCATACACAGCAAGAAGACTGTGGGAATCTTGATCACTATCAGGACGCATGTCATCGGTGCAGGCCAACGTGTGGATCCGGACAATAGCCCTGGTCATTAACCCGGCACCATCCTCTTCACCTGGTAGCTGATCAGCAATGGCCACCTTATGGCCAAGCTTTAGCAGTTTCCACAAGTAGTGACTATAGCTATGATGAGGCACTCCACAAAAAGGCACCTTTGATTGATCGCCTTTTTCCCTAGCGGTGAGGACAATACCTAAAATGGGAGCCACTAAAGTGGCGTCGTCATCAAACAGTTCATAGAAATCCCCCATTCGAAAAAAAAGTATAGCATCAGGAGCTTCAGCCTTGAGCTGGTAAAACTGCTGAAGCATAGGTGTTATGCGAGAGGATAAAGACCCTTTAGGCATAAGAGATCTCTTGTGTATATTCAGTTGCGACCCAAATCCTATCAAACTCTAACATGGGTACTATGTGTGTCCATAATTTCACGGTCGCTGGAGTACCACAGTGATGGATACTCTTGCCAAAGTGTGTCACCTTTGAACGCTGAATAGGCGTCGCTATCGAAAATATGAACAATGAGAACACCGAAATCAAGAGCAATCCACTCACCATAGTCATAACCCTCGATACCCAGCAGCTTGGCCGCAAGCCGATCCTTAGCATCTAATAAACCTCTGGCTACCGACCTACTGTGACGGGAAGATTTCGCAATACATACAATTTGGTAAGTGCAAACATGGTCGCTGTCACCACAAAAAATCACCCTCAAAGAGTGGGCTCTCAACAGGGTGAGGGTTTGACAAAAATCCTCGACCTGATCATTGATCTCAAAGGTGTTTGTGTTCTGAATATGTAGAATCCCTAATGATGATTCGTACTCAGCCACCCAAAGCAAACACCCCTGGGTCACCAAGAACTTTTTATTAACATAAAACCCACAGACGAGCAAGCAAAGAACTCAACGGGAATTAAACTGACCCACTCGTCTCTGGTGTCGACCACCGAGAAATGGGGTGCTAAGCCAGGCAAGGACCATATCAAGTGCTAACTGATGATCAAGGAGCCGCCCGCCAAGACATAAAACATTGGCGTCATTATGCTGTCTTGAAAGCACTGCTGACTCTTTACTCCAAACCACTGCTGCGCGAATAGCGGGAGAGCGATTAGCCACCATGGACATCCCTAAACCACTACCACACACACAAATAGCGCCATCAATATCACCACGATCAAAGCCAAGAATAATTTTTTTTGCTTGATCAGGATAATCCACCGGCTCACTGTCACTTGTAACACCATAATCATGCAGACTGTCACGAGACTTGATGAGCTCAAATATTTTATGTTTCAGCTCATAGCCTGCGTGATCACTCACAAGACCAATATGATGGAAACCACCGTTATTCAAACAAACACCTAGTTAGAGGGTGAGTTCGTTTTCTTATAGGACTTAACAAAATCAAGGGCATGACCGACGGTGAGAATTTTCTCAGCATCGTCATCGGGAATGTCAATATTAAAATATTCTTCCATGGCCATCACAAGCTCAACAACATCGAGGGAATCAGCGCCAAGATCTTCGACAAACCTTGATTCTAACGTAATCGTTGACTGCTCAATATTCAACTGTTCAGAAATCAGACTTTTTATCCTACTTTCGAGCTGATCACTGTGTTTCGAGGTTTTTTTTTGCTGCCCCATAATTTTTCACTCCCCTTATGTCATACCCTATATCTTCTTCGCCACTTATTATTTGTTATAATTAATCTTCACACCCATGATTCTATCAAAAAAAAACCATACTGGCATTAAATAGCAATGACACTTTTAAGATCCCAAAAAGACCATGCACTACTCCTGTTTTTTGTGAAAGATAAGCTGGGTGTTTACCGCACCCCTAAACAAGGCGGCTCTCTAGCCGGTGTTGTCGCGAAAATACCAAATCACCCACCCTTAGAAGAGTGGCTTGTCGGTCACGCAATGGCAATAATAAACACAAACTTTCACCATCCTAGCTTAACGGTCCACAGAGCATTCCGCAAAACCATCTCCATTTGCCCAAGTCAGTGGTCACAACAAGATACAAAAATACCGTACCCCCAAACAGCAGATGTTGATGTCTTTGTTTTAAGCTACGAGCAACCCACCGACCTTGACCACACCTGGGTAACGATGCCTGAGCTAATGAATACTACTCGCCAGCGAGAAGCAAAAAAACTCTATTTATTGATTTGGCAAGTTCTTATGGGCGGTCTGAACGAGCCCGATGTTAAAGTAATCGACAACCACCCATCATCCAAAAAGCCACATTAATATATAATAATAACCTGACAGCAGAAGTCAAAACTTAGCTAGCACCATCAAAGGAGGTATCACGTTTACGTTATTAGTCGTATCATGGGTGCCGCCCTTTTATCACTCAAAAAAGCCCATATCCAGAGCCAAGCAACCATAAAAAAACAATGGGCTAGGTCTTTTGATACTAACACCCACGGCCTTGAGCTTGTTCTCATTAGCACAACCGTTCTCCTAACCACCATCAGCCTTCTTTTTATCTACGCCTCATCATCAACTAAAGGCATCCATATTTCTGGAGACCCTTATTTATTTCTCAAAAAACAGCTGATTATCACCTTCTTTTGTTGGTTCTTCCTGCTTGTCGCACCAGTGATTCATGAAAGCTTTTGGGAAAAAATACCCCTATGGTTCTATTTAGTGATGTTACTGGTTATGATGGGAATATTAATTCCTGGGCTTTATGTGGAGGTTGGTGGCGCTAAGAGATGGCTGAAAATCGGCGGGCTCCGCTGGCAACCTGTGGAGTTTGCTAAACTCGCCATGATTCTTATGATTGCTAAAAACTTAGCCAGACCAGGACACAGAACAAAAAACTTTGTTCTTGGTATCCTACCTAACTTTGGTTTTTTCTTAGCCTACGGGTTGTTATTAATGCTACAACCAGACTTCGGCACCACGGTTACCATGGGAGCTGTGTGTGTTATGATACTAGCCCTAGCAGGCACCCCAAAAAAGATTATTTTTGGTTTGTTAGCCACAGGAACCCTCGCTGTAAGCTCCTTGATTTTAACAGCACCTTACCGCTGGGAAAGAATCACCGCCTTTTTACACCCATGGGAGCACGTTCATCATGGCGGCTTTCAAATTATTCAGTCTTACCTTGGTTTTCAAAATGGCTCCCTTCTCGGTCAAGGGTTAGGCGAATCAAAGCAAAAACTGTTTTTTCTACCAGAAGCACACACCGACTTTATTCTTGCTGTGATTGCAGAAGAACTTGGCTTTATCGGCATAGCTTTTATATTATTCTGCTACTTTACCCTGATCTACTGCGCCTTTCGCATCACCCAAAAACAAACCGATAGTTTTTGGTACTACTCTTGCTTTGGCATCACTATGACCATAAGCATTCAGACAATTTTTAATATGGGCGTTGTTATGGGTATGTTACCAACCAAGGGAATACCTCTCCCCCTCATATCAACCGGGGCTAGTTCCTTACTTAGCTACTCGGCAATGATTGGTTTTTTACTCGTAGCAAACAAACGCTATCCACAAAAAAACAGCTTTGTTTAATGTGACTCATTTAAGATGGAGCTTTCGCCTCGGTACTAGCTTTTGTTGTCGCTGGTATATCTGTGGTTGGGTCCTCAGGTGAAATAACACCAACTGTTTTAATAATTTCGCTTTTATCATCGATTTTCATTAACCTAACACCTTTGGTATTACGACCCACCAAGGTGTTCGACTCACATTAAAACGAATAATCGAGCCTTTTGAGGTCATCATCACAACATCATCGCTGTCGCAAACAAAATAAACACCCACAAGATCACCGTTTCTTTTATCAACTTTAATGGAAATCACCCCTTTGCCGCCACGGTGAATCGCTCGGTAATTCCTGGTTTTCGATCTTTTACCATAACCATTAGCACACACAGACAAAATAGACTTCGTGTCTGGGGCTTTCGGATCAATAATCTCAAGAGCCACCACATGCGCGTCTTTACTCGACATCCGAATACCAATAACACCTCGAGAGGCCCTACCTGTAGCCCTTACCTCAGTAACAGGAAAGCGAATCACCATACCTTCTGATGTAGCAATAAACACGTGGTCACTCTCTGATACCCTCTCAACCTCAACCAGCTCATCACCATCAGCAAGCACAATACCAATAATGCCTGATGACCTGATTTTTTTAAAATGGGATAGCTTTGATCGTTTAATCCAGCCTTTTTTGGTTAAACACATAATATAGTGGTCATCTTCGAATTCACGAAGTGGGATAGCAGAAATTATTTTTTCTTTTTTTGCTAAAGGAAGAAGATTAGCAAAGTGCTTTCCTCGACTTCTCAGACCAACCTCTGGTAGCTCATAAACCTTGAGGGAATAAGCGACGCCTAAACTGGAAAAACACAGTAGGGTCTCGTGGTTAGTGCACTCAAGCACAAGAGATGTGGAGTCGTTTTCACGAATAAGCATACCACTTCGCCCCTTACCACCTCTTCTCTGAGCCTGGATTTCTGTCGAAGTGGTTCGTTTTATATAACCCTCTGTCGAAAGGGTAACAACAACCGAAACATCCTCCACCAATGACTGTAACGTAATCTCGTCTGGTAAATATTGAAAGATCTTTGTTCTTCGCTGATCACTAAACTTCTGATCAACTTCATCTATCTCAGACAAAATAATCCCTGTTACCCTCTCCTTACGAGAAAGAATATCGTTATAGTCAGCGATTTCTTCTGCCACAAGAGCCACGTCTTTATGAATCTTTTCTCTCTCAAGACCTGTTAGACGAGCAAGACGCATATCAAGAATGGCTTTTGCTTGTTCGTCGAGTAACGAAAACTTCCTCTTAAGCTCCTGGTGGGCTGTGGGTGTGTCTTTGGATGAACGAATGGTGTTAACCACATCATCCATATGATCCACAGCAATTTGAAGCCCAAGTAAGATCATTTGCCTGTATTCTGCTTTACTCAGAAGGAACGATGTTCTTCTGAGG
>JAPOQT010000299.1 GCA_026710525.1 Pseudomonadota bacterium | reverse complement strand
TCTTCGAGGCTAGCCATAAAACTTATGATTTAAAGTGGGTTGTGATTTTTACTCAGCTTGACATGTTAAAGTCAGGAGGCATACCCGCCTACTCTTTGACTCTCCACGCCACCAGTTAGGATCAACTCACAATGAGCTAGTTAACCGTTCTTCATTATCACAGATATCCTGCTTACTGTTAAAAACTGGATGATTATGTATCACAAAAAAAATGGTAACCACTCACTTAACATAACAGTATAACAGTTAATAATAAATTTTGTTTGAGCCATGTTACAGAGGTGACGAATAGGGTGTTAGAAAGGGCTAACTAACATATCACTAAGCTGAGAAAGGAAATTCGACTATGGGTTTAAGTACAATAAGCCGAGCCATAAAAGCTGGCAAATATCTCTGTTTCATCAGTGCTTTTCTCCTGTCTGCTAGTTGTCATGACCCCATTGATGAAAAGAAACCAGGGTCATTAAATGGCAAAACAATACTCACTCAGATACCAGGAATAGAAAACAACTACCAAGGTGTTGATCTCGTCCTAGTGATTGACAATAGCGGCAGTATGAAGGCAAGGAGTTCATCCTACTTCACACCACCCCATGAATTCCCTCATAACCTCATGATAGCCTTTGATGTTTTTAGCGAACAAATCAAAGCAGGAGTTAATCTTAATGTGACCCTGGTCACAGGAGTATCGAGTCTTTATGGCTACGGCAGAAACTACGCCAATAATGATAAAAATACTCCTCATTATTTCAAGTATAACCCACCTAACTTTAATCAAATTATTCAAAATAATGATGATTTCCCTCAAACCTGTATCTACCCTATGAATATTCACTGGACAACTAATCAAACGTCTGACTACAGTAAGGGCGGTAGTTACCAGAATCAACAATTATATGATAGGCCAAATTTTGATAAGCCGACACACATTTATCAAATGGATCTCATTGTTGACTATTTGGGTAGGAAATTATCTTCTAAGGATGGTAAGCAAAGGTTTAATCTCGTGAATTGTGTGGTCGAACCTTTCGCTAGTCTCTTGGTGCTTGCTGATCTTATTCATCCAACAAAAGAACTGCAAGTTAAAGAAAAGGTTGTTTCAAAAAATATTTTTAGGAAAAATACTTTAAAAATATTTGTCGTTATCTCAGACAGTTTTGCTCCAGGAGCTGAAGATATAGCCGACCCGGTGAGAACCGTATTACACAATATCGTTAAGTCACATCACCTCAAGGACACAGAAGCCCTGTTTAAAAAACAAGCTAACACAGCTTTTAGCCAAAAAAACATTAGGTTCTACAGCTTTTCGACGAAAGGAGCAAAAAACAGCAAAAAATTTGCCAGAGGCAAAGAGAGGATCCGCCAAACGGATCTTAGCGGCACTAGCGCCGACAATGAACCTACGAATTGTGGTCGTTACTATGGCAATACTTATAGCCGTCTTGCCAGTTATTATCAAGGTGATCGTTACGATATTTGTGGATCCCAATCACAGTGGCAGAGCAACTTTAAAGCTATGTTTAAGTTCTAGACAGCTGCTGTTCACACCGTGTCATACAACTAAAGAGCGGCAATCATATAGCAAGCTCGTCCTTGAGTAATGTCTTAACCTAAGGTCAACAAAGCAGCCAGCTACCAGAGCACCATCACTCAATTTTCACTTTAATCGTTTTCGGTTGATCGCGCCGGAGAATACCAATCACCACCTCATTTTCATCTTGTAAAGCTTGATAGAGAGCAAAGCCCTCACCCACCACTTTTAAGCTAGTACTGTTAACCTGATGAATAATATCGTTATTCTGTAAACCAATACGACTAAATAATGTCCCTGGTTTAATCGC
>JAPOQT010000298.1 GCA_026710525.1 Pseudomonadota bacterium | reverse complement strand
CAACGAAACAAGGAATGATTGCCACTCACCACTTTTTACTTGACCATCAAATCGCTAATTTTCCCAGGGTTCATTCTCAGTTTGTCAGACTGAAATGTAATTACTTATGCCAAGGGGATAATTGGGGTGTCAAATATGTGTTTGCTAACAATTTTGGGCTATGTATGCTCAAAAAACACCAACATGCTCTTAAACAAAAACATTTATTTGATTTCACAGCCCACGATGATTATAGGTCTGAGTTTGTCCAAAAGATCATTGAGTCGAGTTTTCAATCTTTTGTTAAAAGAAGTAATGAGCTCTCTGGTAAACTCGTAGAAGAAGAACAGTAGATTGACGCCTATCATTTTCATTGTGTGAAGACAAGGCATCACTTGTCATTTCAGTTAAAACACAGATCTTAATACTAACCGCACGGCTCTCGTGGAGAACGGATTAGTTTGTGATGCCACAAATTAATCAAAACTCAATGATCGAAGAACATGTTCATAAACTTACTGACAATAAAGTGCGATGGTATTCATGAGCACTTTCAAAGACACGCAGAAGAGGCTACATCAAGTGGTCTGCATCCTAATGAGTTTTTAAAACTTGTTTTAAAAGAAGAGCACTACCCTACAAAACCGTAGAGCTACTACCCTCCTAAATAGGGAGACAGCTGTGTATAAGTAGTTATACGACACAGTTTATATCTGTAAGTTTTCTCTTTGAAGAGATAGCAGCCCATAGGATTTCTTGTAAGTGTCTTTTTTTAAAGAAACTCACTAAGCTGTATGTCCTCATTCTTGATGACTTTGGACTGGGAAATGATACGCACTCTGAAGCTACTTTTTTGGTAGGCTTGTTTGAAGACCCTGTGATTGCTGATGCTGTGATCGAATCATTAACCCATCCCATCTTAAAGGAGGATCCTATCGAGAAAAGTTAACAGCTAAGTGTTAGAAGACGAGAACAGGACTTTTGAGAAATCTCACTATTAACTTGGCGTTGTATTTGAAACACAAGAATTTCATTTTTGATGAGAAACTTTGAAAGAGTTGAGGTGATGGCATAAAGGTGAAGTGGTGGATTTTGCGCTCCTATTTTTGGGGGTGTAACTTGCAAACAGACAGCATCAGAGTAAAGTCTATATGATAGGTAACTGTAGTTGTAACTCTGTGTCATAAACAAGGCAAGATCTATAGTATGGTTATATTACTTAAGATGCAAAGTTATTATGACAAAGATTATATTGTAATTTTTCAAGAAAATTTTTTTAAATATTTTATAGAGAAAGTATGATATAAATGATGTGCAAGATTTTGATCATCTACCGATGGTAACATTGAAGGCGGCTCTCCAGGATAGTTGCCTTTATCATTTCTGTAACTTTGTGCCAGTATTTTTCATAGAAGGTTTTTGTTGTGAGTTCTCTCAAAAAACTACTGGATGACTTCCGTCAGCATCCAGGTATATCTGAGCGTAAGAAGGGTGAAGCTTTTGAGCATTTGATTCGGGTCTGGTTAACCACAGATCCACTCCAGTCGAAGATTTTTTCCCATGTAGAAACCTACTATGATTTTGCTCAATCTCAAGGTGAGCTGAAGCGGGATATTGGCACTGATCTAGTAGGCCACCTACGTGATGGTGGTTATGTGGCTATCCAGTGTAAGTTTTATGATGAAAATCGTGTCATTCAAAAAAAGGATATTGATAGTTTTCTCGCTGATTCTGGAAGAGGCACCTACAAGTCAAGGTTGATTGTCGAGACCACATCGGTGCCTTGGAGTAATAATGCTAAGGAGATGCTCCGTAATTCTTTAATACCGGTACGTAGAATTGGTCTTCAAGAGCTTGAGTCAAGTCAGGTGGACTGGAGTCAATTTGCGGGTAGTGGTGAATTAGAGGCAAAACAACCACCTAAGCTAAGAGACTATCAAGAAGAAGCTTTGGCCCAAGTAGAGAAAAAATTTACCACCAGTGATCGGGGTAAATTAATTATGGCTTGTGGTACTGGCAAAACCTTAACTTCCTTGAGAATTGCTGAAAAGATGGCTGGACCAGGTAGCATGGTACTGTATTTAGTGCCATCACTATCGTTGATGAGTCAAACGGTGCATGCTTGGTGTGAAGACACTCTTTTGGAGCTTGCTTTGTTCAGTGTGTGTTCTGATGCTAGGGTAGGTTATAAGCGTAAGTTTAGTGATGATGTAGCTGAGCTTGAAATTTCGGACTTAGCTTTTCCCGCTACCACAAATAGTCAGGATTTAGCTAAAGCTGTTGCTCGGGTACCGGGGTCGCACATGGGTGTGATTTTTGCTACTTATCAGTCAATAGAGGTATTAGAGCAAGGGCAAAAAGAGTACGGCTTGCCTGACTTTACCTTAATTATTGCTGATGAAGCTCATCGGACCACGGGTGTCACTCTTTCAGGTGATGATGAGTCCCATTTTGTTAAGGTCCATGACAATGAGTTCATTCGTGGTCATAAACGTCTCTACATGACCGCCACTCAGAGAATATATAAAGAATCTGCGAAACAGAAAGCAGAACAAGTGGATGCGGTGTTAGCCTCGATGGATGATGAGGCCACTTATGGCGAAACATTTTATCATATGAGTTTTGCGAAAGCTGTTGAACAGGGATATCTCTGTGATTACCGGGTGATTGTTCTTTGTATGGATGAAGAGGTGGTGAGTGCTGCTTTACAAAGGATTATTACGAGTCAGGGTTCTTCTGAGCTCATATTAGATGATGCGACAAAAATACTGGGTTGTTGGAAAGCTCTGGCGAAAGTGGGTCTTGAGCTCACCACGGCTGAAACCCAGTTCCCGATGAAAAGGGCTTTAGCATTTTGTGCCAACATTAAAAAATCAAAGGCGATTGAATCTGGGTTTTCGCAAGTGACTTCAGACAAAGAATATCAGGAAAAACTCAGCTGTGAGGTTGCTCATGTTGATGGTAGTTTTGATGCTCGCTCAAGAACTAAACTCCTTAACTGGCTCAAGGATGACACTGATGATCATGTGTGTCGGATATTAACTAACGCACGTTGTTTATCAGAAGGGGTGGATATTCCTGCCCTTGATAGTGTGTTATTTTTGCATCCAAGAAAAAGCCAAGTTGATGTGGTGCAAGCGGTGGGTCGGGTGATGCGAAGAAGTCCGGGTAAAAAAATGGGCTACGTTATTTTGCCTATTGGTGTGCCAGCCAATATTGCGCCTAATAAGGCCCTTGAAGAGAATAAACGTTACCAGGTAATTTGGCAGGTCTTAAATGCTCTAAGAGCCCATGATGAAAGACTTAATTCAACCATTAACCAAATGGAACTCGGTCAGGATCGTAGCGACCGTATTGCCATTGTGAGTGGTGGACTAGCCAGGGAAAAACAAGGGACCACCCACGTGGTTGAAGATTTCTCGTTAGAGAGACAACCATCAGGCAGCTTGGAAATTGGCCGTGGTCGTGATCACAGTCATAAGACACATGGTGATAATGAGCCAAGTATTGAATCGATTATTATGGCCGAGTTATCTTATGGCATCACGGCTAAAATTGTTGAGAAGTGTGGTACTCGTGATTACTGGCCGATTTGGGCTGAAGATGCGGCTGAGATAGCAAGGGTGAGTCGCCAAAGAATTGCTGATCTTGTTGGTGAGCAAGGCTCACAGGCAGCTCAAATTTTTGCGAGCTTTCTCACAGAACTACGTGATGATCTGGGCCCGGGTATTACCAAGGGTGATGCTCTGGATTTACTCGCCCAACATCTCATGGCAAGACCGATCTTTGACTCTATTTTCTCCGAGTCACGTTTTGCGAAGAGTAATGCGATATCAAAGGCCATGGATAGTATTATTGATTTGATTGGTCGCTCTGGTATTGCTCAAGAGACAGCGAAATTAGATAAATTTTACCAGTCGGTACAAAGAAAAGCTGATGGTGTCACCGATCCAAAAGCGAAACAAAAACTCCTCCTTAAACTGTACGAAGATTTTTTCCAAACAGCTTTCCCAAAAGTAGCAGAGCAGCTCGGTGTGGTGTACACACCCGTTGAGATTGTTGATTTTATGATTCACTCGGTGAATGATCTGTTAAGCAGTGAATTTGATACCACACTCTCATCAGAGGGAGTGCATATTATTGATCCCTTTGTGGGCACAGGCACATTCTTATGTCGGATTCTTGAATCTGGTTTGATTCGTGATCAAGATCTTTACCGTAAATACACCGAAGAACTTCACGCAAGTGAAATGACTCTTCTTGCTTATTACATTGCCACAGTGAATATTGAGTCGTCTTTTGATCTTGCTCGTCATCAAAAAAACGGTGATTACGTCCCCTATCAAAAAATCTGCCTTACGGATACTTTTAAAGAGCAAGACGACCAAGTGGCGGAATATTTTGTTGATAACTCAAACAGAATCATGGATCAAAAGGCCATGAGCGCTACTAACAATGTGCAGGTGATTATGGGTAATCCTCCTTATTCTGGGGGACAAAAAAGTTTTAATGATCACGCGGCGAATTATAGCCACGCCCAT
>JAPOQT010000297.1 GCA_026710525.1 Pseudomonadota bacterium | reverse complement strand
GGGTGGAGAGGGTAAGATTTCTGGAAAAGCTTGCCCACCAAAAGAAGATAAGTGGGATAAGTCTTTTAACAAAAATCAAAGATCAAGTCATCAACAAGATCACCGAAGTTTAAAAAAACGGCGTCCTCTTAAAATCTAGTGACTACACCGTGCGTGATAATCATTACCTCAAGCTTAACCCCAGACCCAATGCTGGTGAGAAAATACGGATCACCTACGAGACCCCCTGAAAGAGGAAAAATAAAAAACCATCCGACGATAAAATTCTCCTCACATGACCACAAATACCTGAAAATAGAATTTCCCTAATACAGAAACAGTCCTAGGAGATGCTTATTTTAGGGTAAATCAAAATCTTGTTATTTGTCTTACTCGTCAACCTGATCTTTGGTCTTTTTGTTCGATTCTTCGCCATGATATCTCTTTATGTCTCTAGTACAGCCAAGGTGAATATAATTTTTTCCTAAGATACTGATTGAACTCACATATTATCCCAACTTCGTGAAGTTTCAAATCGATAAAAAATGAAATAAGTTTGATTTATAAAAAAATTATAGTTTGTTTTTCTAATATTTATCGTATGTTACAGAGGTTATTTTTTACGCCTAGAAGGAGACTTTATTTGATATATTGTTAAGCCGACGAGAATTTTAAATAGCTTGATCAAGTCACCTTCGGGGTATTAAAATGCTTATCAGACCTCTCTTTTGCTTACCATTTATGATGTTACTATCTGTTTCCTTCGCCTGTTCTTCTAGCGGCGATTTTGATGACGGCAAAGTACTATTAGAATCTTCACACTCAGACGCTGCATCAATGAGTGAGGGCGACAACTCCCTAAGTAAACAGGCTGCTAAAACTCAGATTAAACTAGTCTATGTAACTAAAATTACGAGCTTTGACGTAGAGAGAAGAACGACTACCAGCTCGGTAACCCAAGTCCCGGTACGTATCCTTCTGCTAGTCGATCAGGATGACATTATGATCCAGCAAAACAACTCCATTCACAGCGGCATTATCGATCTTGGTAATACTCTTAAAGCAGAACAGTATAAAAATGCTGATATTAAAATGGCGGTAGTCTCTTCCTATTACAAAGATAAAGCTGCCAAAACACAAGAAATTACAGCCCTTGACATCACCATCAATACGACTGAAATGCACTCGGCTAATATTTTTGCCACTGCCAAAAAACTGCTCGAAACAACGGATCAAAACAGCGTATTCCACAATTATTTCTCCCATGACAGAAACAATATTATCGCTGTGGTGACCGAAGGGCTAGACTACAATGATGGGCTCAAGATAGAAAACCCCCAATTTGAAAACGATGTCATAACTTGGCTGAAGACCATGGATCCAAATTTAAGGTCGTTTTTATTCTACGGTTTTTTAGATAAAAAATATGATCAAATTCGCCAATCTGCCGTTCCTAAAACCGATTACCATCACTTAGCTAAGACTCTAGGCGGTAAACCTGAAGAGCAGTTGTTTGATGTCATTAAAGGGCCGTGTCTCTCAAGAGATAATAGAGATCTTAGAACTAATCTGCAATGTACACCAAGACAAGATAATTGGGGTGATGCTTTCAGTAAAATTAAAACACGGGTCATCGAGAAGGTCACTAAGATTGATAGTGAATTTTATATCGAACTACCCATTGCCGAAGTTACTGAAGTTAGAAAAGACGACACCATTTTAGACCCTAGTGAATACACCGTGCGTGATAATCATTACCTTAAGCTTGTCTCCACACCTAATGTCGGGGCTAAAATAACGGTCACTTACAAAACCGCCAAAGAAAAAGAGTAATTAAAGAATAAACCCCTAAAAAAACTCGTCCTCTGGCGTAACCACCGGTATTTGAGGAATAGGATCAGGCTTAGGCGGAGGAACCTCCGGTGCAGGCTCCGGCGTTGGTTTATTTAAATCAAGATCAGATCCTTGATCAGACTCTGGTTGCTCTTCAGTCTGATCATCTACTTCTACTTCAGGTGTATTAACTTTCTCCTGTTTTTGCTGTAAGTCTTGATTCATTCTTCTAAATCTCTCTAATTCTCTTTCATTAGCTTCTTCTTGTTCTTGTGCCTTTTTCTCTTGATCACGCTTTATCTGTTTTTGAGCTTCATTACTTTCATGTATGCGCTTAAATCTCTCGATTTCATTAAGAGTATCCTGCTCCTGCTGTTTTTTCTGTTGCTGTTCTTTGAGTCGCTTTTGTCTCGCTTCTTCATCAGCTTGTTCACGCAATGCTTTGAGAGCTGGGTGATACTGTTTTGGTAACGAATCAATATCAATTCCTTGCTTTGGATCGCCTTTAGGTTTCATATTGTTATTACAGATACCGAAATTCTCAACCTGGGTTTGGTTAAACAGAGTTTGAGGAAATTCTCTCGCGTTGTAATACCTGATTTGATCCATCTCTTCTTGGCTGAACTGAGAAGCTAGTGAGTCATCTTGCGCCCAAACGGGCCGCAAACCAACATCATGCACATATTGAAATACACTTTTTTTCAGTAACGTTGATGGGATGTCTAAAAAGCTGAACTCTGGCCATTCACTCGTACCTTGTTTATATTGAGAAAGTGCGTACTGATGGACTGCACAGTATTCATAGCCATGAATATCCCTTTTACGCGACTGATAATCATGGATAAAACCCGTGTATAATTTGCGCCACGTATCGTGGATCCCATAAACTTCCCATTGGTTTTGTTGAATATAAGTACAATAATGGCCATAAGAAAATGTATCGGTAGTCCAGGTATATTCATCAGCGTAACAAGCATTATTGCTCTTCTTACCAAGGTCATAAATATTGCATACCCGAGTATCAGTGACTCGTGATGTTGGCTCCCCAGTAAAACCACCGTTTTCTTTGACTTTGGCGCATTTCTGTCCCCCTTCACCAACGGTCCACCAGAAAAATGCCGTACAAAAATCAGGACCGCCTTCTACACCTAGTACTCCTAGACCAGCATCACCACAAACACCCTCTAAGTTCCAGCCATACTTTGCTTCGCTGATTGTATCGACTTGAAAATAACCATCACATTGGTCTGAATCACAGTTGGTGGTGAAGAACTCAATCTTGTTAATACCCCATTGATCCCGACATAATGAAGTCTCAAAGTCTTTCACCACAGCAAAAAAAGCTGCTGGATGAATGGGACGCGTATTACTTCTGGTAATATTGAGAATCATTTGACGAGTTCTCGCCAAAACTTTTTGAGCTACAGGATGTGAAACTTTAGTTTTGTCAACCTGACCATCCGGTGTGAGTCGACTGAACATCGCTCGAAGAACATTTTTTAGCTTGTCTTCAACTTCAGGATAAATCACCTCACATCGATGAAAATTACCGGTTTTTTCAGTAACAATCGATGTGGCTGTCGTCGTTGCTTGAATATGAGTCGAAGAGCTCATCAACTTACAAGCAGATACCATAATCATTGTAATAGAAATCCAAAAAAAACTTTGGAAGTTCATAGATTACCCTTACCACAATATGATTGAAATTAGGGGTGGTGACTCTACTTCGGCTTAACATTGAAATAATATTGCAACTAGCAGCCCTCAGCTACCACAATACATGGCGCAAACAAACTAACACTCATCCCTTGTCTCAGCCATAAATTCCCAAGCAACCAGTTATCGGTGAACCGAAATAGAATCTTAAAAGTAGGGCGGTTAAGAAAGTCTCAGGTCACCAACTGACACACCTGAGTTTAAGACATAGGTCCACCATGTTACTCAGTATAGGTAAAGTCGATATCTGGCGCCATAAACTCTGAAGTAAAGAGTTAGGACTTTAGCTGGGCAATCATAGCTTGACATGCTTCTAAAAGAACTGACGGTGTTTTTGGCGAAAACTTCTTAAAATAAGCTAACACATTTTCCAGATGAGCAGCATAAGCAGCACCGTCAACATATAGAAGCCTTGCTAACTCCTCAGGAGTCATATCATCCAAACCAGTGAGACTAATATCACTACCAATGGGAAGATAACCGAGAGGCGATACCTGAGCATCAAGACGGTTATTACTTCGAGCTACCACCCATTCAAGAACCCGAATATTTTCACCAAATCCAGGCCACATAAACTGGCCATCTTTATCTTGACGAAACCAATTGACATGAAAAATCTGCGGCGGATGACTTAGTTTCTTGCCCACCTCTATCCAATGGGCCCAATAATCACCGAAATTATAACCACAAAAAGGCTTCATGGCCATAGGATCGTTTCTTAGAACACCTATTTCACCGGTAGCAGCTGCTGTGGTTTCAGAGCACATAGCTGCTCCTGCTAAAACACCTTCAAGCCAGTTTTTAGCCTGAAATACCAGGGGAACCAACTCAGCCCTTCGCGAACCAAAAAGTATGGCAGATATTGGCACACCTCCAGGCGGTTGTTGCTCGTAACTTGAACACTCAGCACAGGACACAGTAAATCTGGCGTTTGGATGAGCAAACGGTTGGCTATTTGTTGATTCCGACGCCGATTGACCACGCCAATTATAAGCAGGAGAACTTTTATCTTTACCTTCCCACCAAGGCTCATTACTCGCCGTAAGTCCAACATTGGTAAATAATGTATTCTTACGTAACATATGAAACGCATGGGGATTGGTTTTTTCTGAAGTGCCTGGGGCAACCCCAAAAAATCCTGCTTCCGGATTAATCGCCCATAACCGGCCATCATCACCAGGAAACAACCAGGCAATATCATCGCCCACAGTCCAAATTTTCCAGCCTGGATAAGACTCAGGCGGAATAAGCATAGCTAAATTTGTTTTACCACAAGCCGAGGGAAAAGCTGCTGCCACATATACTTTTTCTCCCTGAGGATTCTCAATACCAACAATAAGCATATGCTCAGCTAACCAACCCTCTTGCTTAGCTTGGTATGAAGCAAGACGCAGAGCATGACATTTTTTACCAAGCAAAGCATTGCCACCATAGCCTGAGCCAAAGCTTTTAATCATCATTTCTTCTGGAAAATGCATAATCCAGCGGCGATTTGGCGATAGATCACCCGTACAATGAAGACCGCGGACAAACTTTGGACCAAGATGATTGATTTTCTCGAGCACTTGGCTACCCATCGTGGTCATTTTTTTCATATTCACTACCACATAAGGACTATCAGTCACTTCAACACCAAACTGGGCGTAAGGCGATTCAAGTGGCCCCATGCAATAAGGAATCACATACATGGTTCTCCCTTTCATAGAACCAGCAAATAAAGGATCAACTCGCTGATGACCATCTTGGGAGCTTAGCCAATTATTGTTATCTCCGACGTCTGATTTTTCTTTAGTGCAAATATAAGTCAGGTGCTCTGAGCGAGCCACATCATCAGGATGTGACCTGTAAAGAAAGCAGTTCGGGTAAGTCTCTTGATTAAGTGGCATTAAATCTTGGCTGGCGACCATGTCACTCACAAGCTGATCATACTCTTCATCCGAGCCGTCACACCACTTAACCTGACTCGGTTGCACCTGATCAACCACTTGCTTAAGCCAATCATTTAAATACTGATTAGCACTGTTTATCTGGGAATTCACTAGTAACCTTACTTTCTAATATTGATAGTTTCATCTTTAGTCTCAACTCTTCTGTACCTCCACTCACATAGCCTAACGGCAACCAATGTCACATATTAATGATACGGCCATATGGAAATAATCTCCACTAAATCTTACTTGCTAACGTATTGACACCACAAGGACACAGAATACATTAGCTCAAAATAAAGATCGTAGTCTATCAAAAATATTAATGAGCTAAAACAGAAGATTTGACATTGAGTCTTTTTATTTATTTTTTCATGAGCGCTACGAGATTTTTTTCAAGGTCTAATAGAAACTGAGTTGGGTTTACTAAATCTGAACGCCTATTAAAAGGTGGGGCTGCTCTAATGGGAGTATGCCTCCCTGAGACAGTGCCAGAATACTGCTCAAAGTGAAGCATAAAATTTTGATTATGGGAAAGATCACCTATTTGACCAATCATCTCCCCGAGTTCAACATTGCGTGGATAACGGGTCGGTCTCTGGAGTTCAGCATATCTAATCACAAACTTGCCATGATCTACCACATGGGCATATGTTCCTTGGGTAAAATAATAGGAATCAAGGAGTCTACCATCTGCCACCGAATAAACGGGAGTTAGGTGATGAGCGTAGAGATCACAACCTGCATGGAGTCTTGACCCTGACCTATAGGCACCAAATCTTCGCACACCGCTAGTATATGACTGGATCGGTCGGATAGCTAAAGGAAATATCATCTGTATGCCAGCATAGTCAGACATTTTGGTTGTCACGATTTTGTCAACCGATGGTGGTACTGAGTCTGACTGACCACCAGGTCTTGCTCTATCACGTCTTTTGACGCGTTTTGGTGCTTCCGGTGGCTTAGGCACATTCTCAACGATAGATTCGCCGCCAACCCAAACACCTCTTTCTTCATCAAAAACACCAAGGGGATTTAATTCAGGGTTTTCTGTGACTACCAAATCATCAGGCAAAGGACCTGATTCTTCCAGTTTTGGCTGAGGCTGCGGCGCTTGGACAGTAACAGGAGGCTTGATGGGCTCGGGTGATTTCACTGTTTCATATACATATTCTGGTTGTTCAAAAAAGGTGACTTCATCTAAACCAGAGGGAGGAGAAATAACCACTTCTGACCCGGAAATATCAGTTTCTCCTGCTGTTTGAGGAAGCGTATCATCAGAAACAACATGAACCGTCTCAGGCTCATCAAAAAAAGCTTCTTCTTCCTCATCTGGTTGGTTTAAATTCGTATCTTTTTTACTGCCAGGAATGGCGCCTAATATTTTCTCTCTTCTTTTGTCTTCTGCTGCTAACTTTTTCCGAGCATCAACTAAATAAGCCAACGCTCCAGATCGCCATGATGATGAGTTAATATCATAATAACGATGGACGTTCGGATAGATCTTACGCAAATGATCTTCATTAAGGAAGATTCTATCCTTAGCTGAAGGCAAAAATTCAACACTATCCCCTGGGAGATTTAAATAGCCAAATAACTGACAATCTGAAGATATTGGGTTAGTAAGGAAGAATTCAATATGTGTGCCTCCTTCTTCAATGGCGTCGCGAAAACCAAATTCCAATCCTTTGTTAAGTTGACAGACATCTCCTCTATAAGTTGAAGCCACTGTGTCTTTCACAATGATAGCTTTGTATTCTTGTTTGTCTGTCATCGAATCAAATGAAAAAAACTGACAACTGATAGCTAAAATATAGACCAAAGGTATCAAGATCAATGATGCTTTCACGGTGGTCTGAGCCTCCCTCCATCGCCATAGATTTTATTCACACCAACCATTACTGACTCATACTTGGTAACACAATCACAGGTAATTTATTTTCGAGATACTCACCAGAAGAACTAATGTACATCGCCACACAAGATGCCATAGAGCCTAAATCAATTTTATACTCACGGTATCCGAGCGATGGATCATTGGTTGCCACTTGAAAATAACCTTTCGATATTTGACCAACAGGCATGTCAGCACGTTCATTGAAGACGAGGCCATCGAGGGAAAATGTTAACGGCTGAGAATCAAGTATCTGACCAGATTTAACAACAGCCACGCCAAGAGATGAGCCATCCATCTCGAACAAAGATTCAAACAGAATCGTAGCAAAATTCGAAAGACCCACTTCACCAGAGCTTAGATCAAGATTGGCATACATGGTGGTTGCGTATCGCTCTAAACTATAAGTTTGTCCGTTATAGGAAATATGATGGTTAGTTTTTTGAGCACAAGCATTCGTCGATGGCACCACTGACTCAAAACCATGGGTGCCTGAGAAAGCTTGAAAACCTTCCTGATAAGAAGAGCCGGTATAGGTTTGGGTATCAACACTATTTGTTCCTGCAACATAGCCTTTTTGATGAACTCCCATTTGCTGTTGAACACCGCCCTTGCCTTGAACAACACCACCTTTACCTTGAACAACACCACCTTTGCCTTGAACAACACCACCTTTACCTTGAACAACACCACCTTTACCTTGAACAACACCGCCTTTACCTTGGAGAATGCCACCTTTACCTTGAACAACACCGCCCTTGCCTTGAACAACACCACCTTTACCTTGAACAACACCACCT
>JAPOQT010000296.1 GCA_026710525.1 Pseudomonadota bacterium | reverse complement strand
TACTTCGAATAGGGTAGAGGTTTTTGAGTAAAATTACATCTGAAATGTCAAAGTCAGGATTAAGCAATCGTAAGTAATGGTCGTTATTTGAAGAAAATTAATTCTGTAACAACAGATAATCACTCACACGATGATTAAGATAGTTTGAAATAAAGTGGCATTCTTTTCTCCCAGGTATGCCACATCAATCGAGATCTCGACTAACTACTCGACTAACTAAGAGTTATCAGAAAAAACAAACACTTTCTGATAAAAATTCTACTAACAGCGACGAGTTTTCTCTGAGCAGTAACCATTAAAGTTCTTACACATTGTTGACGACAGGTTCGCTCATGGCAAGTATAATGAAAAATCTAATAAGTAAATCATTTTATAAAGCAACCCAGGATAGCCCCACTGTTGTTTTAAGGTGCACTTATCTTATGATATTGGGAGTCCTGTTACTACCTTATCATCTGCTCATTAGTTGTAAGAGCAGCATTAAAACCAATTATGATTTGTCTACTGACCAGGGAACATACTACGAAAAACTCACCGATTTGCCAGGCTACTATGCCTGGATGTTAACACACCTACCTAAAGAAGATGGCAGTCATGGCAGCACCATAAAATGTAGTGCCACCCATATTGGTGACAACATTTTTCTCACAGCAGCCCACTGTTTTATGGATCCGCACAGCGGCACTTATAACCCACCTGTTTCTATGGAATTAATCGTACGAATCCATGATAAAAAATTAAAAAGAAAGTTAGGCATCGTTCCGAGTTATGGTCCATCCGACATGATTCAGCCAATAAAGACGATTGATCCCAATATTAAAAGCGAAGATCTCATTATTAATGAACTTGTTGATGTAGTTATTCATCCCCAATACATTAAAGATGAAGATGATCATAAATATGAAGAATATGATATTGCTATCTTTAAACTACGTTTTCACAAAAACGACATAGCACAAATTTACGCAAAAGCTGATCTTCCTGTAGACAAAGAATTACACCATTCACACCTTTATGGTCAAAAGGTTTGGCTGGCTGGTAAAGGGAAAAACCGGATAGTCTCCAGAGATAAGGAAGAAAGAGGTTTTTTTGGCGGTTACGTCCGTATCGAAGATGCTGACCTCACTCAAAGGTTCTCCAATAAGTTCGGTATAAAAGACCAAAGATCCATATTTTATATTAACAATACTACTGAACTGGAAAACGGTAACGGCTTTCTTCTCGGCGTGCTTCCGAATAGCTTACTTCCAGAGGAAATCAAAGGAGTTTGTCAGGGAGATTCAGGCAGTGGAGTCATCAAAAAAAATTCCAGCAAAAAAATCGTAGTGGGTGTGATGGCAGGTAACTTTGTTGAGTATTTTAATCTTGAGGATCTTGAGGATCTTGAGACTTCCTGTGTTTCCGTAGGCATGGTCGTAGATGTCCATCATCATCTAAGTTTTATCAACTCGAGTATACGAGAGCTGAACCGTAGGGAAAAACAGTCGCCCATCCGCGGATCATATGACCCAACGAGCACTTCACCTGAGTATGACACTCATTCAGATGACGAAGTGTTTGCCACAGGAGAGGATGATTTTTTCTGAATAGAGATTATCTTTAGCATCCACCCTTGCCATTTATTTGGATGAGAACCAAAGTTATTTAACAACGCACCTAAGAGACACTTACCTAGCATCAATCACAACAAGTTAACTGTTAGATTCAATACTCTGTTGTGTGATAATTTAGCAAGAGAAATTCCTAAGATGAGGGAGATAGCACGAATGAAAAACACTGGCTGTATGAAAACTATCACTTAACTCTCGTTAATGTTGTTAATGCCTATCATAGAAAATAGCAAGTCATCCTGATATCGTGTCTACTTAATCAGTCACAGTAACATCGATGAATATTTGTTCAGTTTTAGTACTATCAAGCAC
>JAPOQT010000295.1 GCA_026710525.1 Pseudomonadota bacterium | reverse complement strand
CAACTACTCAAAATGAGTAGCAAGCCTAGTAAAGAGGAGAACAGGCAGAGAGGTGGCAAGAGAATGTGTGACAGTCGATACATATAAAATCTTTTTTTAAAAAACATTTTAAAATATGTATCGGATTATAATATCTAAGTTTAATTTTTTTTTATTATCTTATAATCTTAATCATTTCACCACCACCAAGACATCGATTATCGGTAAAGAAAACCAGTGATTGCCCTAAGGATAGAGCTTTCTGAGGCTGATGAAATAACACAACTACTTGGTTTGGGTGTTCCTGATCTGGTGCAATCGTAACTTTTTGCTCTTTGCTACCGTGGCGAATCTTAGCATGACACTGATAAGAGGAATCTTGGAGGTGAAAACCAATCCAATGGGTTTTGCTAATCATCACCTGGGAGTGATACATGTTCATATGGTTTCCTCGGACCACATAAACAATATTTTTTGCCATATCTTTGCCGGTAACAAACCAGCGCTCTCCTTGTCCCCCGAGTCCTAAGCCTCTTCTTTGCCCGTAAGTATAGAGGTGGGCACCAAGGTGATGGCCAACCACCTGGCCACTTTGATCAATAAAGTCTCCGGGGCGTTCAGGGATATACTGGAGTAAAAAATCTCGGAAATTCTTTTTACCTATGAAACATATGCCCATGGAATCTTTTTTATGGGCGGTGGGGATTTTAGCTTTTTCAGCGTAGACTCGAACGTCTTTTTTCCACATAGTTCCTAATGGAAATAGGACCTGGGGCAATACATCAGTGTTCACAGCATATAAAAAGTAGCTTTGATCTTTGATGGTATCGATGCCCTTATATAGGAAATATCCATCGGTTTGGGCGTAATGACCTGTGGCAAAGTAGTCACAGCCAAGTTCCTGAGCGTAACGCAAAAGATGATGAAACTTAATTCTGCGATTACATAGAATATCAGGGTTAGGTGCATGTCCTGCTCGATATCCTGTTAAAAAATCATGAAAAACTTCTTCTAGGTATTCTTGGCTAAGATCTATGGTAAAAAAAGGAATATCAAGAAATGCACATGTGTAAGCGACATCTTGGTAGTCACGCTCAAAGTATGCGCAATGTTTTTGGCTATCATTTTTAGTAAATATTGCTGACAGTGATTCAGGATGATTTTTGTTGTTTTTTTTCTCAGTTGACTCATCGTGCCAACATTTGGCAAATAGACCGACGACTTCAAAGCCTTTTTCTTTCAGTAGCAAGGCTGTTACGGAAGAGTCGACGCCGCCGCTCATAGCAACAACCACCCTTGGTTTTCGATAGGCTTTTTTGTGTAGGGTCTTTGTCATAGTTATGCTCAATTAAGACATCTTGAGTCTTGGTTTTTTGTGATCGCCTTAATCTGGATAAAGTTTAGCTCTAGGAACTGAATGGTGACAACAGTCGGTAATCAAGCCATTTTGTATCATATATCACTCTCTTGCGCCAGATTCTGAGAGATCATGATGTGTTATTATGTGAGCTTTTACCCTTGGTTAAATACTTCTATCTTTTGATATATAAGGATTTTCTAATTGAAAATCATGTATATGTCATGCGCTAAAATGGTGCTGTCTCAGTTCGATTAATGAAATTGTGGCGTGAAGGAAAAAATCCGCAACAAAACAATGCTTTTTAACGCTCTTTCTCCTGTGATGAATTTTTGCATCATATAAAAAACGGCATCATTAACTTTACTTGATCAAAAATAAATGTAGTCTGTGTTTTTTTGAAAGGGCAAACTCAGGGGGGTACCATTCGAATCAAGTGGCTGTATCTTTTTGCCACGTTTAAATGCTTGTGTCTTTTGATATATGAGGATTTTCTGGTTGTCATTTTCAAGAACATACAAGTGGGGGCTATTTTCACAATTTTGCCGGTCAGTTTATAGGCAACTTAAATGATAAAAAATAATGACTCGTTCTCACACGGGTGACAGGCGTCACCATTTACTGTTCTTCTTCTACGAGTTTACCAGAGAGTTCATCACTTCTTTTAACAAAAGATTGAAAACTTGATTCAATGATCTTTTGGATATACTCAAAAGCATAATCATCATGGGCTGTGAAATCAAATAACTGTTTTTGTTTGAGAGCATGTTGATGTTTTTTGAGCATACATAGCCCAAAATTGTTAGCAAACACATAGTCGAAATTCCAATTGTCCCCTTGGCATAAATGACTACATGTAAGGTGGCGAAATCTAGCAAAAACTTGTGGAAAGTTAGCGATTTGATGGTCAAATAAAAAGTGGTGAGTGGT
>JAPOQT010000294.1 GCA_026710525.1 Pseudomonadota bacterium | reverse complement strand
TGAGTTTATCCAGAAGATCGTTGAGCCAAGTTTTCAATCTTTTGTTAAAAGAAGTGATGAACTCTCTGGTAAACTCGTAGAATAAGAACAGTAGATTGACGCCTGTTATTGTGTGAGATGACATCACATACTACCAACATGAATACTGACACAGCTCTCACAAGGAAGGTAATGTTCGCAGTGAAAAGAACTTATCCCCAATGACCTTCATAATGAGAAGGGTTCATTTAGTATATTACGTGAGCAAATGAGAAATTTTATCACTTAACATGTCAGTTTACTAAAAGTAAAAATCAAACCAAAGGCCCCTATGGTCTTCCCGAGGCTTGTAAATACTCTCGCCTTAATATGATATAATCCTGCCACGAAACAGCAAAAACCCCTTAGGATTATTATTGTTGTTATCGAACAGGTTAAAAGAAGAAACTCTAACCTTAACTGTGAAAAAAATTATTGGATCATTGATAGTTTTTTGCTAAAACGTTATAACTAAGCGGTAACCGCAGAAAAAGTGGCTATCTTGTGAGTCTCATTTGATCTTTTTATTGTTATGTATTTACGGTATAATAATGTCCTGTTCCATACTCATTCATCCATTCGATGTTCGAATGACCCTATGATGAATGTTATGAGTTAATTTTTTAACCTGGTTAAAGTGCCCATGACAAAGACTTAAACCTCTTTAGAGTAACAGTTAGTGCGATGGTCATTTTGCCCTGTGAGAGAGAACGTTTTATGACAACTTTTGATGAAAAAAATAAGCTGCTTGGCACAGACAATGTGATTTTATGGGAGGATAATACAACTCCTGAGGAATTTATGTCTGAGAGTGAGGAATCTCATTCGGAGTTTGCGAAACTGTTTGAACAATCGTGTGAAGACCTGGGAGATATTAAAGAAGGCAAAATTATTAGTGGCAAAATCACCAAGATTACTGGTGAAGCCGTGGTGGTGGACATCGGACATAAAA
This sequence comes from Pseudomonadota bacterium, assembly GCA_026710525.1. Lineage (GTDB taxonomy): Bacteria > Bdellovibrionota_B > Oligoflexia > Oligoflexales > Bin106 > Bin106. The sequence continues at coordinate 794 of JAPOQT010000294.1, read as the reverse complement.
CCGACGGTGAAATACCAAGCTATGAATTTAAAAACGAGGATAAGGCAGTAGAAATCGCCGTTGGCGATGACATCGATATATTCCTCGAAACCTTTGAAAATAAAGACGGTCAACTCGTTTTATCCTTTGAAAAAGCGCAACTCATGAAAGCTTGGGATAATCTTGTTGATGCCTTTGAAAATGAAAAAGTCGTCTCAGGTAAAATTATTCGACCCGTTAAAGGAGGACTACATGTTGATATTGGGGTACGTGCCTTTTTGCCTGGTTCACAAATCGATCTCAAGCCGATTAAAAATCTTGATGATCTGGTTGGTCAAGAGTTTGAATACAAGATTATTAAATTTAACAAAGCTCGCTCCAATGTCGTTTTATCAAGAAGAGTTCTCCTCGAACATGATCGGGAAAAAACGAAAATGGAAACCATTCGTAACCTTAAAGAAGGCATGGTTGTGTCGGGAATCGTTAAAAACCTCACCGATTATGGTGCCTTTATTGACTTGGGTGGTGTCGATGGTCTGCTCCATATTACCGATATGTCCTGGGGCAGAGTCAGTCATCCAAGTCAGATTTTTGAAGTGGGACAAGAGGCTGACGTCATTGTCTTAGGTTATGATGAAAAGTCTCTGCGTGTTTCCCTCGGTTACAAGCAGCTAAAAGAAGACCCTTGGAAAAAAGCTGTTGAAAAATATCAAGCCAATACCCGTACACATGGTCTTGTGGTGAGCTTAATGGATTACGGTGCTTTCGTTGAACTCGAAGATGGCATTGAAGGGCTGATTCACATTTCTGAAATG
>JAPOQT010000293.1 GCA_026710525.1 Pseudomonadota bacterium | reverse complement strand
TGATGGCTGTGAGCTTACATATCCTCGGTTATCTTGAACAGTATAGTGTACGTTATTACTTTGGGGTTGTGCTGATTGTCTGTTTGCTCGCTTGGATACTCAAACAGTCACAAATGGGAAAGGGTGCTAAAGTATTAGTCTATAACTCTTGGATAGGGATTATTTACCTGATCTTTTTTTTATGGGAGATAACCTTATGATAGGAACAAAAAAACGTATTTTCCTTGCGGTCACTGGTGCTTCAGGTAGTCTTTATGGTGAGATGTTCTTACAGTTTTTACTCACCCTCGAGTGTCGTATATATTTGGTGGTGAGTGACGTCGGTAAACAGGTGGTCCGTTTCGAGTTAACAAAATCTTCTCATATAGGCTCCCTTGCTCGTATTGTGAGTGGACAATTAATAGGGGAAGAAAAGGACAAGATTAGGGTGTTTAGCGATCATGATTTCTTTGCTCCGATTGCTAGTGGAACATCATCACCAGATGCGATGGTTCTCCTACCTTGTTCTATGGGAACAGTAGCACGCATTGCCTCGGGTATGTCTTATAGCTTGATTGAGAGAGCAGGTGATGTGATGCTCAAACAACAAAAACAAATCATCCTATGTCCCCGGGAATCTCCTTTATCTACTTTACATCTTGAAAATCTACTATCATTAGCGAAAATGGGAGTGAGTATAGTGCCGTTGATGCCTGGATTATATCAAAAGCCACAGACCGTTGAGGATATGATACAGTTTTCGGTGGGTAAAGTTTGTGAGGCATTAGGTTTATCCCATGAGTTTTATCAACCCTGGAATCAAAAAAGAAGTTAGTGAATGCTGAGGTAGGAGTGAGTGGGTATGGAAAATCAATCGCGGCGAGTAACGTCGAAAGAGTCAGCAGAGATGGTTACAGCAGGTGACTATCAGGGTGGTGATGGCATAACCCAGGACTCTGGTCAAGACGGATTTGTTTCTTTGAGAGAGTACGCAAAAGCTGATAGTAAAACAGAAAAAACCGTGTGGCAAGAAATTCATTCAGGTAAAATATTAGCGAAAGACCTTGACGGTGTGATTCATGTTCAGGTTAAAACTAGGTCGTGGCCTCATAAAGGAAAAGATATGACTATTGAAGGTGCATCGCACCGCCAAGACCATAACAAGCTAACCCATGATCCAGTTCCTCCATCCTCTGGTGAGCCTCGGGAACCTAATGTCAATGAACAACTGACACAGGTTTCTGGGTTGGTAACAGGAGAGGTAATGAACCAGATTAAGGACCATATCACCACCATCATCCGTAAAGAAAAATCGTCCCTAGAGAACATGGTGGTCAACAAGATGAATCTCGTGGTTACTATGATGGAACAAGTTTCGGGTATGGTCTCAAAACAAAACAAGGTTCTCAGCCGTCTATCCCAAGAATTGACTGAGTTCGCTGAGAACAAAAAAGAGCTCGTTAAGCAAAGCGAAGAACAAAATAAAATCATTTTTAAGCTTGAAAAAAAGCTTAAAATCCAGAAAAAATTGGTGCAAAAGTTAGGTCAAGAACGGGAAGACCTTGAGTTATTAAATAAGGCATTGATGGATAGGGATAGTGATGAGTCTCGGCTCTCATAATCAGCTCAAGTCAGGTCAGTCACTATCTGATTTAGCACAGCTATTACATTCCCATGGCACAAAAATCATTCATTTTATTGGTATTCTTGGCTCGGGGATGAGGCCTCTTTCTGAACTTCTTGCCCAGTTACCTTTCATGTTTGGTGATACTAGGTTTGGTCAAATCCTTATTCAAGGTAGTGACTTGCGAGCTGGTCCCAACGATAAAAGTCATACTGGTCACCGAGTGTTTGCCAGTCATTCAGCTGATCACTTAAAAACAGCTAGTGGTGTTGTGGATGCGGTGATTTATACAGGTGTGATCACCGAAAATCATCCAGAATTTAAAGGGGCGAGG
>JAPOQT010000292.1 GCA_026710525.1 Pseudomonadota bacterium | reverse complement strand
TTTATATTTATGTTGCGAAAAAAAGTGCGCAAAAAAAGACGGTGTCATCTTTTATTTTGTTCTATCTGAAACATGTGGCTACTCTCGTTCAAAGTGTGGGCTATGTGGCCATGTCAGAGTCTGCTTATCAAAGAGCTGTGGATCAATTTATCTCTGCCACTAAATCCAAACAAATGACTACCCCTGACTCTCAGCCGACTATAAAAAACAAGACAACCACAACAGCGCCTGAAAAATAAAGAGTAGCCCGATGCTTGTCTTTTCACTAACTATCGTGAGTAAATTGATTTTTTGGCTAACATCGAAAACGTTCAAGTTGCTAGATACTCATTACTCATGTAAACAACAACGGACACATGGTCACAAAGAGAATACATTTTGTTAGCTCACGAATATAAAGCAGACTCACCTACTATCCAAAGATAAGTTAGACGATGAAGAATTTTTCTTTAGTCACATCTCAGGACCGTAGTTACCAATTAGCTATCTGGGAACAACGTGCTATTCGTGTCGTGCTCACGGCGTGCGCGTTGCTTTCTGTAGCTATTACCATTGGTATTATCGTCATGCTGATGGTCCACTGTCGTTATTTCTTTCTCGAAGTTCCCTGGCCGCAATTTTTTTTCGGTACTAAATGGGCTCCCCTCTTCGAGCCCCGTCACTTTGGTGTACTGCCGATTATTTGGGGCACCCTGCTAGTGTCCTTAGGGGCATGTGCCATTAGTATTCCTTTTGGCCTTGGTATCGCCTTATTTTTAAGTGAGTTTGCCAAACCGAGAACCCGGTCGATCTTTAAACCTATTATCGAACTTCTAGCCGGTATCCCCAGCGTTGTTTTCGGTTATTTTGCTCTTATTACCATCACACCAGCCTTGAAAATCATCTTACCTCAAACAGAAGTTTTCAACGCTTTATCAGCTTCGATCGTCGTGGGGATTATGACGATTCCCATGATCTCATCTTTAAGTGATGATGCTTTTCGCTCTATTCCTCGCTCCTTGAGAGAAGCCGGGTATGCTATGGGAGCAACTTCATTTGAAGTGTCGTTTCAAGTGGTGTTACCCGCAGCTATTTCAGGAGTGATTGCTTCCATCATTCTGGCATTTTCTAGAGCCATCGGTGAAACCATGGCGGTCACCTTAGCTGCTGGCGCTTCACCGAAACTTACCCTGAACTTTCTCGAAAGCATTCAAACCATGACATCATATATTGTCCAAGTGAGTATGGGGGATACACCTCATGGATCCGTGGAATACTACAGTTTATTCGCTGTGGCGGCTATTTTGTTTTTCATCACATTATTCTTTAACATATTTGCTGATTTTGTTCTGAGAAAAACTCGAATTTCTTATATTTAGTAGGAGCATAAGCATGGCACGTCACCAAGAAAACCAGGACAACTCATCTCAATCAGGTTTTCTCTTTGAAGAATCAACTAACCTGCAAAGAAGAAGATTATTAGCCACACTGTTTCGGAGGACTTGCCGAGCTATAAGCTATTTATTGGTGGGAATGGTTTGTTATTTACTGTGGGATGTTTTTTCTGATGGTATTCCGTGGTTATCTTGGGATTTTTTAACTCACTACGCGTCTCGATTACCCGAAAAATCAGGAATTAAAGCTTCGTTGTTTGGTAGTTTATGGGTGATTGCTATTACCATTACCTTTGCCCTTCCTGTCGGAATTGGTGCTGGCACTTACCTGGAAGAACTTATGCCTGAGGGTAAGCTGAAAGACCTTATTTCTCTTAACATTCAGAACTTGGCTGGAGTACCCTCTATTGTCTATGGTATTTTAGGGCTTGCCATTTTTGTTCGTACTTTTAATTTTGGCACCAGTGTGCTGTCAGGTGGACTCACCCTTGGTCTTTTAATCTTACCGATTATTATTATCGTCACCCGTGAATCCCTTAGGAGTGTGCCCCAAAGTATCCGACAAGCAGCATTGGCTATGGGGGCCACTGAATGGCAGGTGGTTAAGTATTATGTGTTACCAACGAGTTTTTCTGGTATCCTTACGGGGGTGATTCTTGCTGTTTCTCGGGCTATTGGTGAAACAGCGCCCTTAATTTTAGTTGGTGCTGTGGCTTATATTCGCTATACTCCTGATTCACCCTTGGATGCGTATACGACCCTACCCATCCAAATTTATAATTGGGTGGGCAAACCAAAGCAAGAATTCCATGAACTAGCAGCTGCTGGGATTCTTGTTTTACTCGCTATTATGTTTCTCATTAATCTGGTGGCCATTGTTCTACGTCAGAGAAAACAAAAGACTTATATTTAACCGGTGTCATTGGCTAATTTAAAGTGAGAGAGACACACCATGGATACCAGTCAGCATCATTACACAGGTACTTTCCACTCGCCATTGTCTCAGTTGACTCTCAGATCTACTGCGCCTGATTTAGTAGCAGATATGAGCCTGAATCATGCTCATGCTGAGATCACCGATAAAAAAAATGATTTAACCCAAAATCTGAGTGTCGAGACGACCACTACTTCAGAGCCGATAACGACTGGCGAGTCCCAAGAGAACAGCCACACTGATAGTCTCCTTGAGGTCAAAGATGTGACCATTCATTACGGGCAGAATTGTGCGATAAAATCTATGAATCTTAATATTGAAAGCAACCATGTGTACGCCTTTATCGGCCCTTCTGGTTGTGGTAAAAGCACCTTCTTACGTTGCTTCAATCGTATGAATGATTTAATCAGTGGTTTTAAGCTCGAAGGTTCTATTAAGTATCGCGGTCAGGATATTTACAGTCCTCTTGTTGATCCTGTACTGGTGCGCAAGCATATTGGTATGGTATTTCAGAAACCAAATCCATTACCCACCAGTATTTATAAAAATATTGCGTGGGGACCAAAAATTAATGGCCTTAAAGTCGACTACGATGAACTCGTCGAAACCTGTTTGAAAAAAGCAGCCCTTTGGGACCAAGTTAAAGACCGACTCTCGGATAACGGCTACCATCTATCAGGAGGCCAGCAACAACGTCTCTGTATTGCTCGAGCTATTGCCATGAAACCAGAAATTATTCTTATGGACGAGCCATGCTCTGCCCTTGATCCTATTTCTGCTCGTAAAATTGAGGAGCTTATTAGCGAACTCGCCAAAGACTATTCTATTCTTATTGTGACTCATAACATGCAACAAGCTGCTCGACTATCAGGACACACGGTATTTATGCTGAAAGGAGAGATTGTTGAGCACGGCCCAACTCATCAACTGTTTTCATCTCCTAAACATCAATTAACCACTGACTATATTTCAGGAAAATTTGGTTAATTAATCAGCTTGAGAACCCATCATCTTTTGCTCTTACATTTGTCATTAAAATGTCGATGAGTATACCTGTGATGATTCCCTGAACCTAAGACAATGTTCCTTTATTTAATTTTTGATCAAAAGGATATTTAGGAGAGCTTTGAATAAGCGGTGTAGCCATATTTTAATCCTATTGTTCTGTGGGTTTCCTTTGTCAATATCCTCTTGTAAATCCCCAGTACTTGATCTTAGAAAGATCGTGGCCTATGATGGTAAGGATGTTAAGCCATCAGGTTTAACAGCTAAAATTACAAAAAAAACTAAAAGTTTTAGTTATGTGGGTGAGATTTGTGAGCTGGATAAAGGACTAGAGTTTACATTTCTTGATCTTTCTGATGATGATCCTGACTTTAGTCGGTTTAAACTCGCTCAACCTATTAAAGGTTGTGGGGTCAAAAAATTTATCTCTATTCCATCGGATAGTATTGAGCTAATCGACAACCCTTTTGGTGATGCTAAGGATGTTGACTACGACTACCTGAGAGATGACTATGACTTTGATTCTGGCAATTGGAGCAAACTGCCTAATGTCTCAAAGATTTCGCCACCTATAACAGAATCAACTAAGCTTGTTCGACACTATTTTTTCCCTTTTTTAACCAAAGTATCAGATTCTTACGTTTCAGAAGGTCGCCAGTTTGGTGCTTTTCGCTCCTGGGGGCGACGTCATGCTGCTGCTGATTTACTTGGCTCTACTGGTCAAACTGTGCGCGCTGTGGCAGATGGCACCATTATTGATTACTACCCATTTTATGCCGGCACTTATGCTATGGAGGTAGATCATAAATATTTTTTAATCCGTTATGGAGAAGTTTTTAAAGTAAATAAAACATCTGGAGCAGTGAAGTCCGGTGAACATATCGCTAAAATTGCTGAACTAAACTACTATGGTGGTATGCTTCATTTCGAGCTTTACACTGGTTTAATGTCAGGGCCACTCACTCAAAGATCAAATAAGCCATATCAAAGAAGAAATGATCTGGTTAATCCCACCACGTTTTTACAAAAGCTTGAGTCACTCACTGCTAACTAACTCGCTTATTTGGTAATATTTAGTGAGGTATTTTTAGGTGCTGACCAAGGATTTCGTTAATGGTGTTAGCGACCTGATCTTCCGTGTTTTCGGCGGGAATATTAAAAAAGATATTTGGGTGGTTAGCCTGGTAATAATCATAAACATCAGTCATTTCTTTTTTATAGATCTCAAGCCTGACCTTTAATTTTTCTGGCTCATCATCTTTTCTATGTTCTATCTTAGCCCGGTGAGCAATACGCTGAGATAACTGCTCTTGTGAAATAAGAAAACGAAAAATAGTTACCACAGGAAATGATGAATTAGCTAGCATTTTCGTCTGGACCATGTTACGAGGGAAACCATCTAAAATAACATATGTTTTCTGATAAGGCTGAAGCTCTTGCCATAAAATATCACTCAGTAGTTGGTCTGGTACTAAACAGCCCTCAAGCATATATTTCGATGCCTGAATACCTAAAGCCGTTTTTGATGCCATATGACTTCTCAGCAGGTCACCGGTTGATAACCATTTCCATTCAGGATGCCGCTGTGCCATTTTTTGTGATTGGGTACCTTTACCAGACCCTGGCGGTCCCATCATTAATATTAGTCCCACAAATTATCTTTCTCTTTAATACTGAAACCGTAATACACGTTAACATTATGACTCAAGTATGACATGAAGATCTAAAATCTCTCATGGTGAAAAGCAAACATATGATATTTCTTATTCTCCTATTTATGATCATCTTAACTAATAAGTCACAATCGATATATTAGCAAATTTAAGCTCAAGTTTTGAGTTGTCGCCACATTGATGAACACAAGTCCGCGGCTCAAGTCGGCCATGAGAACAAATAAAGCCTGGGGTGGCATTGTCGGTTTCCTTTTCATTATCATTCGGAGAAGAGTCGTCTGTAGAACCTGCGTCGGTAGAAGTTTCGTCTGTAGGGGTCTTTTCTGTTGTCGTTACTGAGCTCACACATGAAGATGGTCCTCTAAGATGATGACTCACATCACTACTACCACGAATGCTTCCAGCAGTACCACCACTATATGACAGGGTATAACGAACTTTACTACCACCGTCAACCAAACCAGCTATGCCACCGATTGCGAGAGTATCTGAAGCAGCATCCGGGTGAGTATTTTTTTCGACCGAAGCCTTTGATGCCGCGCTATGGATAACAGATGCTGCCTTTAACCAGCCAGCAATCCCACCGGCGAGAGCACCCTTAATAGTCAGTTTTTGTTCAGATGAATGACCATCTATCGCAGAGTAAACAAAAGAATTTCTAATATAACTACTGTCCAGAAGGCCAACCATACCTCCCGCAACATTGCCAACCAGGTGACCACCCTTAACACTGGTTTGATCGAATTTTGTCATAACACTCACCTGACCAGCAAAAGCACCTACATTTGAGGAGGAGCCTTTAGCGACAAAATCTGGGTTGTTCATATGGAGATTCTTAATGAGAGAATGTTTTGAAATCTCACTAAATAAACCGAGGTTAGCAGATTTTTCACTGGATCTGGCATACAAACCAAAAATCGTATGGCCATCTCCACGAATGGTACTTTCTACTAATTTAGGTAAGGGCTTCCAGCCTTTGCAAATTTCTGGGTCGCTAGCATCTTCAGGCAGACAGAGATCATTACCTTCCTCGCGAGATTGTGTGCCATCAATATGAGCAGCCACTTCAATATGTAAACGGGTTAAGGTGTTGTCTCGATTGGCAAAACGAACTAAATGTTTTAGATCATCGTAGTGACAAACGATAATAGGATTTGATTCGCTTCCTCGCCCCCTTGACCGACACTTTTGAGTAGTCGAACGAAAGGTTCTTTCTTCATTGGATGGTTCGGCAAAAATAGCATCACTGGCTAACCCATGACCTTCTTCGTTAACCGCTCGTATCTTAATCATATAAGTCTCTAAATTATTCAAATTGTCTAGATTATATGGCGGATACTCCCTGATAGATGTCCAGACTCCTGAACCATTGAGTTCAAGTTCATAGTCAGTAATATCTGACTGGCCTTTATCATCAGGTGGTTGCCAGCGAATTTGTAGCTGCTCACTCCGGGCCCTCACCGTTACTTCCGTCGGTTTAGATAACTCTTGTTTTCGCTTGAAAACATCAAAGATACCACATGATGATAGGCTGAAGACGTAACCTATCATGGCGAGAAAACAAACATGGGACCTGATAATCATTCCTATATGAATCATGATAGTTCAAGCCTTTTGCTTAGGATGATTATCGGGACTTTTTAAGCGCTTAGGGCTGGCACTGGTTCTACGTGGCGGGAGCCTCTGTTTTTCCTTGGTACCTGGTCATGGCCATGACCAGGTTGATTATGAGCCCGATTCTTTACGATTTTCTTAAACATCATGTATTTCCAGTGTTGATTAAGACACCACTGGAGATAAACGAGGCTTAACGGTGGAAAAATACTTAGTAAAATAGCTATGTGCATTTTGCAGTTGGAATAACCACAGCTTTTTTGTAATCGGATGATTTTTTGAGCTAATTTAGCTTTGATATATCCTGACAGCAAAGGTATGGGAGCTATGATAAAGATAAAAATCGATTTTAGGTAGCTAAAATGGAATTTTGCCGAGACAATACTCGGGTTGTTCCAGTGGAGGTCCCTGAGCATTCCGTGAATATACAAGCCGTTCGTTATGCCTAAAGAAAAGGTAGAAAGATAAAAGATACGAGCTAGTGGAATAATTTTACCAAGTCGTAGCTGTCCTTTTAAGGCCATGTACCACTGTCCTTCTGTTTTTGGCTGAAAGACTCTTTTTTTAACCCGGTTTGTGCTAGTGTTTGTGCTTGCTGGTTTTTCTGGTGATGTCTTTTGTGGTTCGTTGATGCTCGTATCATCCTTTTGTTCTTTGTGTTTTCCTTGTTTCGCCGTTTCGATAGGGGCGATGTTATTTTGATGTTGTTCGCTTGTCACCACACCCTGAGGGCTACCTGAGTGATGCTGTGGTTTACGCCAACCAAGTAGTTCTTGGACGTTGATTTCCGTAGAAAATTCTTGCTCTGAATCTAAATCCTCCGACTGATGATACTGACGATAAATCTCAGCGAGATGTTTCTTCGGGTACCATCGAGAATAACCAAGACGGGACAAGAGATGATAACCATGGTATGGTGAATGGCTGTTACTTGTGGTCTCTACGGCTTCTTTTAAAGTAAAAGGACCAAAAATATCATGACCATTACTCATAAACCAGCCATCTAGCTGCCATGTGCCAGATGGTTCATAACCCTGGGGTTTATGGCCAGCAGAGGTGACATGGTCTAAGTTTTCCATAGCATTCTCCATGCTAATAATGACTCATGATAATGATTAAGTGGCATAAATTAGGTCTTTCATTTCTTAGTGTTGTGTGGCAAATTGATTAATCTAAGAATTGAGTAGGGGCTATCTGCCTTCTCGTCGTCACTTAGGACAAAATATGTATTTAAAATACTCGGAAAATTTTACCTGAGAGATTTATGCCGATAAAACTTCTCATTTTCCTTGCTTCCCAAGGACTCAATAAAAAACTCGCTAGTCGTATTGCGGGGCATAGTGATGATTGTGGATTTAAAAGCCATACTATCGATCTTGTTGATCTCGATGCTCCCTTGTTTTCCATGAAACTCCACGAACAAAACGGTCCTCCTGAATCCATAAAAAACCTGGCTAGCTTAATGAGATCATCAGGGGCCCTTTTATTTAACAAACCAGCTTTTCTTGCCACCCACTCATCAGGAGTCGCCCTTAAAATGCTATCAGCTCTTAGAATGCAACTTGCCCATATGGGTGTTTTAGTCCTAGGTTTTAGGTTTCATCAGTACAAATATAACTCTTCTAGATCTGATTAAGAAGTATACTGTGAATGTAAAAAGCTTAAAAGCCGCATACCTTTCTTATTATCCCAGGGTGAAAGGCTATGCGAGCTTTGCTTTTGTGTTTTTTATCCTGAATGCATTTGCCACTATCTATGCTCCCTCTCTGATTAAAAGGTTTGTGGACAACTTTCAGATGGAGCAAGTGGCTGCCAGTGACTTAGCCTATCTTGCTTTGGCACTGGTATGCATCCAACTGGTTGGATTTTTTGCATCGATCATAGCTCATACTAGCTTACGTAACATCGATGAAACCACAGATATACTCATGCAAAATGATTTTTTTCAGCATTTTATGAAAGTCAAACCCGCCTTTGTTTCCAGATTTGGAGTTGGAGATGTGAGCTCTCGCCTAGCACAGACGGGAACCGTTTCTCAATTTTTAAGCAACTCTTTGCTATGCTCCATGGCTTTTTTATTTTTGGGAGGCTATGCTGTCTATAGCATGATCCAGATTCACCTTGCTTTAACCTGCGCTGTGTTATTAGGATCATCTATTAGCTATTTTGTCTTAATAAAGTTACGTCCAGCGCTCTTAGAAAACTCCAAAAATTTGCAGAGGATGCAAGGAAAATTACATAGCAAAATCGCGGAGCTTTTTTATAATAGACATGAGCTTCACTTAGGGATGATCAAGCAAAACTGTTTAAATAGTACCAACAAAGAAAATAATCGTTATCACGTGGAGCTGGATCGTAAAGCAGTGCTTAATGGAATTCTGGCCCCCTACATGAGCTTAATTAACAATCTGCACTTTATAATTATTCTCGTTTATGGCGGCGCTCTGATTATCTCGGATACCATCTCATTGGGGGAACTTAGCGCTTTTTTTGCCTATGCTTTGTCTTTGCTCATGCCTATCAATGAGCTTGTCATCATTACCGCAGGACGTGAACGTCTACGCGCCGCCTTTATCAGGTTAAATCCTCTCTCCTCTTTAGAAACAGAAAAGGGTTCTTTCGAGACCTCTTTTAAAAGCGTTGTGTCAGCAGGGTCTTCATGCATCAAATTAGACCAGGTGAGTTTTTCTTATAACAAAACCTCGCCCATCATCCAGGACCTATCATGTACCATTAAGCAAGGAGAATGTGTGGTGATTGTAGGCGAAGTGGGAGCTGGAAAAAGCACCTTATTAGAACTTCTTATTCGTTTTCAAGAGTTTCAAAGTGGTAGTTATCAGCTTTGGGGTCAGGAGGTTTTTTCTTTAGCGCCGGCTCATATTCGAGCTCATATAGGATGGGTGGGACAAAACCATGAATTTTTTTCTGCCAGTATCCATGATAACTTGGTAATGGGACTAGAAGAATCATCATTGCAGTTATCAAAACGTCTGATCAAAGCCACCACAGACGCTTGCATTTACGATGAAATTATGAATTTTTCTGATCAGTTTAATACCAAGGTTGGAGAAAGTGGGATTAAACTCTCTGGAGGACAAAAACAAAGACTTGCTTTAGCCCGAGCTCTTTTATATCCTCGTCAGATATATCTTTTTGACAATATCTTTTCTTCTCTTGATTATCAGACCTCAGCTCAGATCGCAGAGACGCTGACATCATTAAAAAAACAAAATATTACCCTTCTGTTAACGTCCCATCGCCCTATTGAAAACATCTGCGATCGCGTGTTAACGCTCAAAGATGGTCGCCTGACAGATGCTTAAAACCTCGAGGCTGTTATGTTTACTTTATTCTATTTTTTATCGTAAGAGTCCGGTGATTCGATGACTCTTTTTCAAAGTTTACAACGTCTATTTATATGCGGTATAGAGGAAAAAAAACGTGCCTACATAAGCTTAGCTATGGTACCTGTGATGGCAATGGCAGGCTTTTTAGAACCCATCTTTTTAAAAAGAGCCGTTGATCTAGGAGCTGCAGAAAAAAATGTATCCGTATTTGTCACATACGTACTTTTTTTTATTGCTCTCAAAATAGCTCTTTATGGCTTTCAGGTATTGCAGATGATTTGTTTTCGAAAATTCATCTGTGCGTGTATTAAAAACATGAGAATGAAACTTACAGCCCATATTCTTAAGCAAAAGATGTCATTTCATGATGGAGTGCCCAGTTCTCATCTTCATAGTCGAAGCACACACGATCTTGCAGCCATGTCCGGAGCAGTTAGTGTTGGTGTACTAAAATTATTAGTGGAATTCGTGAGTCTATTTGGATCCTTCATTGCTCTTTTTACCATGGAAGCCACCTTGAGTTTGGTGGTTCTCGTAGCTATGATTCTTGGTGTTTTATTTACTCGATATACCACTCGTAGCGTTAAAGTGCTCAGCTTACGATGTAGCACTCTTGCTGCTCAAAAAAAGTTTTGCCTACATGAATCGCTGTATCTTTTAAAAACAGTGAAGCTATATGCACTGGAAAAGATTCAGTTTCAAAAATTTAAAAACATTACCAGCAAGCTTCGCAAAACTCTGGTACAACATTATCTCACTTTTTTGGTAGGATCTCATACTGTTACGCTTCTTTCTTCTCTTAGCGTTGGTTTGATCTTGTATTTTATTGCCTATAAAATGTTTGGCATCACCACTATAAACCCTGGAACGCTCGTTGTTTTTATTCATATTGTCCGGCAAATTTTCAGCCCTATGATCTACTTTAATTCCACTATTCAGTCATTGCAAACATTTTTTGTCAATTGCCAAAGAGTGCAAGAGGTGTTTTCTCTTAATCACGTTATAGAAGGCAATCAGCCTCTTACATCAACGCAGCCAGATATTACTTTTGACAAGGTTAATTTTGGCTATGAGCGCATTTCTTCTTTTTTTGATACAGAAACAAAAGACAAAACAAAACAAAATGGGTTATCATCTCTTTCTTCCAAAAAAGTATTAAAAAACGTTAGTTTTAAAGTTCCTTATGGTAGCTTCTATGGTATTGCTGGCATTACAGGATCTTCTAAGTCCACCATTGCCAAGCTATTAGTGAAACTCTATGATGGTTATAGAGGATCGATAAAACTAGCAGATCAGGAGCTTCGAGATTTAGATCCAGTTTCTGTCCAGAATCACATAGCTCTTATTAATCAAAAAGTAACCTTGTTTTCAGGCAGTATTGCCTATAATATTGGGCTTGGGAAAAAAGAAGCGACCTTAGATGAGATCTATAATGCGGCAAAGAAAGCAAGAGCGCATGATTTTATTATGCAGCTAGATCATGGCTATGACTATGAAATATCAGAGGAAGGCGCTAACTTATCTCAAGGACAAAAGCAGCTTATCTCTCTAGCACGGGCTTTGTGTCAGAATGCTTCTATTATGATCTTTGATGAGGTAACTTCGGCTTTAAGCCCTGAGATTGAATCTCAGATTACAGAAGCAATGAAAAGCTTGCAACATACAAGAACCTTGATTATCATAGCTCATCATCTTCACACCCTTGCGTACTGTGATGAGATTTTAGTGCTGCGTGATGGTGAAGTGGTAGAAAAAGGACATCATCGCAAGCTCATAGCGCAAAAAAGACATTACTATGAACTTTATAACAGTAGCTCAAAAATGAGCTCTTAACTAACACCTGAATGTGAAGCTTCTATGGCGCAGCTCCTGGATTTGACCAGTAAATATGGTGATAATCACCTTTGATTCACAAATGTTGTAGGCTATGAAAAACAGACAACAATGATCTTTGTTTTTATTACTTCCATGCTGGTAGATTGACGGCTTAGCTTATATGTTTACCCGATTCGAAATATCTCTCTTCAATTTTTCAGCAGAAATTGTTAACTGGTCAAGACTTTGTGATCTTCTTTACCAGTGACTTTAGATAGCTTCTCTAAAATTTTCTCTCTCTTCACGCTCTTCACTGAATGATATGATCATTCTTCTCTTCTTATGGCGAAATTCATAGAATTGATTTTCTGAATATAAAGATATATCTCCATTTTTTCTTGTGTCTTGATTTG
>JAPOQT010000291.1 GCA_026710525.1 Pseudomonadota bacterium | reverse complement strand
TTGCCACTATTAAAATTAGGGAAGGACTGCCTCATCTCTTCAATGAATTTCAGTTTACCGGTACTCATAACGTGCCACCTGAAAGGCTAACTGCTCTCATTCATTTAGAGAAGAATCAGGTCCTGAGTAAAGGTGTTTTCCAGGAAATATATACGAAGTTTTCAGAATTTTATAATAACTTAGGTTATCTTGATCATAAAATAGAACTATCGGTTAAACGACAAATCACTGGTCACTATTACGCCACAGATATTCATTTGAATATCGAAGAAGGAGAACGTTTTAAGGCTGGCAGTATTTCAATATTTGGCTTACAAAAAACCAAGTATATTGTCGTCCAGAGAAACATTATGATCAAACCGGGAGACTTTTACTCGCCACAAAAACTCAAAAAAACCTACGAAAAGCTCCGTAATCTTGGGTTATTTCGCTCAATTCGATTCCAATATGCTGATGACAGCACACCAACATTACCAACCATTGAGCCCGAGGATTCCACCACAGAAAACAGACCATCTCATGTGCGCAATATTTCCGTGTTACTTGAAGAAACAGATCATGGCATGATCACTTTCGGCCCTGGTTATAATCTGTTTTCCGGTTATCAATATGCCATCGAAACAGCCTATAATAATCTCTTCGGCTTAGGCCATAAAATCCTGGCTAGATTATCCCTCAATGAACGCAGAAACCAGGATATTTTTGAATCTAAAACTATTTTTGGCTCCGTTTTCACCCTCGAATACATTTTTCCTTTTGTCGGTGATTTACCCCTTGATTTCAGTCTTTATGGCTCAAGAAGAATTTCCGCTTTGAGTTACTGGGAGTATCTCACACTACTGAAACAAGAGCTAAGGTATACCATTAACCGTAATAAGAAAACCCACATTCGTCTATTTACCAAACAGTCGAGTAGCTCAGAAATTGGCACCGATGAACAAAAAAACTATTTCCTGGCTGAAAGCAACTCTCGCATATTTGCCGGTGGTATCACCGTCAGTCAAGATCTTCGAGATAGTCATAGTTGGCCAACAAAAGGAGTGTTCTATGAATTAACTTATGAAAAAGCAATGAGTATTCTTTTTTTTCATACTGAGTATGACAAATGGGATTTACTGATGGAACTATACCAACCAGCATTTAACCAGTTGGTTTGGTTGTTATCCTTGAAATTCACAAAATTTTCTAACATTGGTATTAAAGGAGCTGAACCAGGCTACCAAACCTTACCAGCCTCTGAGATGCTCCAAACTGGTGGTACAGATTCGGTGCGAGGATTTGATCAATTACTTGGCCCTTACCTTCTCTATACAACCGGTAGGGGCGAGGAAATGAAAAGAGATATTATGGGGGGTACTGATCGCATCATTTTCAGTAGTAAGCTTAGATATCCCATGAGTGACCACCTAGCTCTTAATATATTTTATGAACTCGGTAATTCGTTTATTAACGACACCACTCTGAGTCGTTATCAAATGAGATTTGATCGGGCAAGTAACGATCTCATGAACACATCATCATCATCAAACAATGACTCTCAGGTCAAGCCAACTGTGTATGACAATTACCCTATTGCTTACCAGGAGGACCTTATTCGACCACTCACATTGCTCAGCAAACTCTATTCTTCAGCGGGCCTTGCCATCGATTATCTCACGCCCATTGGTAGTATTGGTCTATCCCTATCCCATCCTATTTATCAACCGAAAAGCCCTGCATGTCTTCAAGGGCAGACCTCGTTTTGTCTTGATCGCCGAGGAGAATCCCATCCTATTCTGCAACGATTTAAATTTGATTTCACCGTGGTGGCTCGTTTTTAGCAAAATTGGGGTATGATAGAGACAAGTAGAAGAGGGCAACCATATAGGATATCACTCTGGCTGCTAATGGCTAGATAAATTATCGAGGTGTAGCGCAGTCTGGTAGCGCGCTCGTCTGGGGGACGAGAAGTCGCTGGTTCGAATCCAGTCACCTCGACCATT
>JAPOQT010000290.1 GCA_026710525.1 Pseudomonadota bacterium | reverse complement strand
GGGGGGGGGTGTGGTTTAAAAATCAAGTTAACAGAAGATAAAAAAGAAAGTTGTTATGATAAGTTAAATATAGAAAAAGGAAAAGAAAAAATAAATTTTTTTAGTGATAAAAAAGCTAAGATTAGATCTCAGCATTATGTTACCGGTCTGGTATTAAAACATCAAATCTATGTCCCAGAGAAAGTAGAGGAAAAAAGATTCAAAAATCTACACAGTAATGGTATTGAGTATGCTGGCTGGAAACTCACCAAAGAAAAACCACTTCTCCTGATAAGTCGCTTAACGAAAATGGATCGTATTTTTGAGATCCATCCACTCGCACGTGACTATGGTGATCGCTATCATGGGGGTGATTCTCATATTTTATTAAAAACTATTGGTCCTGATTTAGAATTGGTAGATGTCAGTCGTATGAGTTATAAATTTGCCCTATTCCATGATTCTTATGATCCGAGGATTTTTGTGTTTCGGCGTTTTGAAGAGGTGCAATTATGTCATAAAAAGTGCCGGAAGCTGTATCAAAATCTTATGGATCAACAGAAGTCCCCAAAATCCGGGAAAATAGCATACGCTGAAGTAAAGAAGTTAAATGATCCATTTGACGATATAAGAGCTAAAAATAATGATGCATTTCAAGTTACAGGAGGTTTGAATACTCTTCTTGAAAATAATTGGCCAGGCCAAGAAAAATTTCCCTATTTCCCATGGAAGCATCCATCTATCGAGAACCCGAACGGTCGAATGCATGAACGCGCCTTAGATTGGACGAATCATCCCGGCAAGCCAGCTAACCAGCTTTATGGGCTCAATAAACTCATATATAAGGCGAGCGAAGACAAACTTAGGAGGTTATTTGTTACTCCAGTGAATATGAATCTCTTAAGTGTTCATGTTAAAGGCGATGAAGAGCCATTAATAATCAAGAATAAACGTAAAGTAAAAAAAAGTATATATTTGAAGACTTTTAATGCTAACAAAAAATACCTTCGTAACGTGCCTCTGCTTACCAATTTGATTCACGATTATGATGAAGTGAAAACCGAGAACAAAGTCAACGAAAAAGACATTTTGATTGCGAGAAAGCTGGGTAGCAGTAAAATTGTGTTAATTATAGCTGACTTAAAAGATAACGAATGTGGTAAGGATAATGGGCAATGATGAATATAGGATCTGAAAAAGGTGCTGCTCTCCTGATTGGTACAACCTTAGCGTCCATGGCTATGGTTGGTTTCACACTGGCTAAAAACTCGGGAGACCATCCAGCACTTTATAACCATCAAGAAATGATTGCTTCCCAATATCGTGACATGATGTTTGCATATTTTGAAGAAGCTATTGCTGGTTTTGCAGAACAATCACCTATCAGCGGTAAGTTCTTGAAGTTATGCGAAAAACGTAAAGATTGGGAGAGGATTATAGATGTTACAACAAAGAAGCCACCTAGGATCACAATTCTTCCAGAAGAAGAGTGTTTGAAAGAGGAGCTTTTTACATTTAGTAATAGTCCTAATGGTGAAGAGCTCAGGATATCACGCCATCTCATTAAGGGCTTAGGAGTAACATTCGAGGTTAGAGAAAAAAAACGTCAAAATCTCACTCGTATGATACAAATTAATCTAAGAATTCAGGTTCAAGCTATTGGTGTGCTCACAAATGACATGGAGAAAGAATACTCAAAAACCTACAATCTAGGTATACTTAGTAACTCAAAATTTGGTCTGATATTGTGGGGTGATGATCCTGAAATAAATGTTGATGACGAAAAGGTGACTGTTCATATTCATTCTCCCACTTTTGTTACCAAGGAAGATGAAGTAGCTCCCGAAAAAATTGCAGCAGACAATATTAAGTTTAAAAAGCCCGTGTATTTTAGATCTGAACCGGATAAAGCACATGATTTAAATAAATTAAAAGAAAATTTTAATAGAGGATTTGTTACTAAATTTTTTCAAAATATATCAGAAGATAAAAATATTTTTCCAAATTCAAATTCACCATGGGAGTATGGAGAAGAGATTTACTACCTTGATCAATCTGGGACTGCTTATGAGTGCAAAAAGGATACGATAGTATGGAGTGTTATCGCAGATACAAAGGATAGGTTACTATCTTGCTTGCAGTTCGAGAAGGGAGAATCGAACCAATTGAACGAAATAAAAGTTACTTCGTGGAAAGATGAGTCAGAGAGTAGAAGCCAAGTTCGTGAGTCCAATTTTTGTTCTACAACGAAGAACCATCCTTATCTTTTTTTACAGCCCGATATACAGCCCGATAAAGGACATACACTAAACTACATTTATACTGGTAGAAAGACAATGGCATCTTATGATGAAGGAAAACTTCCATTCACTGCCCAACAGATTTACTGTGGCATTATTAATGCAAAAAAATTAATTATTAATATTTGGCATAATGAAGAAGAACAAGGATTAATTAAAGGAATTGATTTCTTTTTCTTCGGCATTATTAGTGTTGAGAAACTAGAGATTAATGTATCAACGAATAATAATCTCGAACTTAGGCTTCACATTGTCAATCCTTTAAATGCTGCCGATCTTAATACCATTGATTTTTATTCACGTCGAAAATATAATGAAAAAGAAACAGAAGAGATTAATACCTTGCAGCAATACGCTCAAAATATCGGGTTTGATTCAGATAATTTCATTCAGGATATGCAATCAATCATCACGGCCACTGCTCCCACAGTTTCGCGAAACTTTTTTATTCCTCTTAGAAGAGAAAATAAAAAAGGTAACATCAAATTTTTGGATAAATTAGAACTTACTAATGAAAAATTAGGCTATAATTTTGCTTATGAAAAGACATGTCTCGCTTGTCCTACTTCTCCTACTTCTGTACGGGTTCCTTTTACATTAAGCGAAATTCATAGTATTTACAGTGCTGTTAGTAAATCTTGGGGAAAGGAAGAGATGAACGAGAAGTACTATACATCTTTTAATATTAAAAGCGAGCCTTATTATATTCTTTCGAGTGGCATTGATTTCTAAATAGGGATAAACTGAGGGCATCGTCTTAGATTGACTGTGGTCTAGGTGATTGCTGCTAACATGACTTTAATATTCCTTTGCTTACTTGAGAGCCACTAGTGAGAAAATATAATTAAGATGATCAGTGAACCACTAACAATCACATCTCTTGCTGCTAGTGGTGCTGGGATCGCTAGAGACAGTAGTGGTAAGGTTTATTTTATCAGAGGTGGTATACCCCAAGACCAGTTAACATGTCTGATTCAAAAAAGCTCATCGTCCTTTAACCGAGGAACTATCCATACCATCATTTCTCCTAGTCCTTTACGTCAAGCAGCACGGGTTCAGTGTGAGGTATACCGGCGCTGTGGCGGTTGCACTTGGATGGATATTGATCATAGTCAACAACTCCAATGGAAAAAAGAGATGTTGGTCCAGGCTCTGACAAAACATTTACCAGAATCCATGGTATCAAAGGTAACTATATCCCTTGGGCCCACCTCTCATCCTTGGCATTACCGATCACGATTACAACTACGCCTCCATGTCACAGATCAGGGTGTGATAAAAATTGGCTATTTTGCATCGGGTAGTCACAGCCTTATTCCCATTAAAACCTGTCCTATTGCCACGCCAGTGTTGCAAAAAGTTATTGTTAAACTCAGTCAATTATCTGGTCAAAAGATACTTCCATCAGCCTGTAAAATGACTCTCTTACTCCAAGAAATCGCGACCAGCAGTGAGCTAAATAAGGCACCTGTTGCTGTGATGATTCTTAATACTAACCCACCTCACACTGATGTCACAGGATTCATAAACTGGTTAAATAAGCACGTGTCTATTTGTGCTAAACGAGGGTCATATAGTGGATTAGCTCTTTGGGATCAGTACCAAGATGTGGAGTATTGGGGGAGTCCGGCTAGCTTTTTTCAAAGTCATAAGATTGGTAATGATGATCTTCGTCAAATGATCGCTAACAAAGCTCATGATATAGGGGCGCATACTGTTTATGATCTTTATGCCGGAAGTGGTAACTTATCTCTCCTTATGGTGGCAGATGGCAAACAAGTTACTGGTATAGAAGAATCACCAGCCAGTGTGTGTGGTGCTGAATTCTCAAGAAAGCAGTTACTTTCAAAACGAAGTGGACTCAAAGGGTTTAGTCGCTACTACCAAGGTAAATCGGAACGTGATATTCGCGTGAGGGCACAAAACAAAGAAGTATTTGATTTAGTTATGCTGAATCCACCTCGTAGTGGCGCCGGTAATTTATTGCATTATTTAACCGAGGTTGCCAGAGAACATCTTTTTTATGTGAGTTGTTATCCATTGAGTTTAGCTGCTGATTTAGGGAAATTATATCGCCGTGGAGACTTCAAACACATTGAATCAATAACCATTTTCGACTTTTATCCTCATACACCTCATTTTGAAACTTGGGTTCATTTTTGCAAAAACTAACATAAGCCCTTCACCGCCTGTTAAGGTTCAGTTGTTGTATCTGTTTCAAGAGCAAGACAATTGGTTTTGTCTGAGTATCTACTTCAATATTTTGACGGTCACCAACCTTTAATTGACCAAATAAAGTACGATCAATGGTTGTTTTGACTAAGTTAACTGAGAAAAATGTATGATCATCATTATGGGTCACATGCCTTGGCGTCAAACTACAACCCTCTACTGCGAGATAACCACCATCGACAATATAATCACCGAATGTCTTATCAACCATAAACGTTATGATCATATCTTGGAAATCACCCTGTGCCACTTTGGTACATATCCCTTGCCCACTAACATGACCTGAAATAATATGACCACCATTTTCATCACTGGCTGTCAAACTTCTTTCGAAATGAACAAGATCTCCTGTCGAGAGAGCTCCGAGATTGGTGAGATTAATGGTGGATGTGGTGAGATCGAAGAATAATTCAACTAATGAATGAGGTAATTGATCTTGAGTGAGTCCATTAGGATGTTCGTTTAATTGGGCAAGGGTTAAACAAGCGCCATTGATGGCGCAACTGGCACCAAGCTGAAGGTTCTTGCTATAATTTTGATCTACTAGCAGCGATAAGCCATGTGTGACAAGCGTTGTCGACTTATCTGGTAAAGTTACTGCCTGTTGTTTAATCGAGTGAACGTAAGCTGTGCATTGAATAATTCCAGAAAACATGTGTCTCCTCAGTAACAACAGGGCGAAATTCCCTAGGTTTTTCATTAGACTCTTTTGTGGCTGATATCTTTATCAGCCTTTTTCTTTCATCTCTATGATAACAATTTTGTGATTAACCAGGATCATTTGAGGAGCTATGTGTTAAGCTTGAAAATCACATTCCCATTCATATACTATTTGGCAGTAGTATGACTACTACTTACGAATAATATGATTTTATGGCGCCCTATTATTATTCTACATGTCGGGTATTATGATGGAAATCGCTGCTATAAAAACAACTAGGTCGAAAACTCTATTATGATTCTTAGGTTAGCTAAGTGGAGGTTTTGATTCCGGCTAAGATCAACTGTGATGAAGCAATAATACTCCCACTTAAGTCTACCGCTTATGAATCGTCATACTGAGATGATGAGAAGCTGGAGTACTGCCTATATTCAGCAGGCCATCACGGCGCATAGCTATTTAACTTGCAGTCTATGCTTAGCAATATCATCAACACTCAATCCAGTAATCTCAGCTATTTTGGATACTTCAATACCCGCAGTAAGCATGCTCTCAACCATTTCTATCATTGTTTCTGCCTTGGCTTTAGCCCTCAACTCAGTTCTTGCTTCTTCTCTGATAGCCTCTTTGTGAGCCTC
>JAPOQT010000289.1 GCA_026710525.1 Pseudomonadota bacterium | reverse complement strand
GTTGTTTCCGGCGAGAAGCTGGCTCCTATGGCAAAGACACTAAAGGACTATACCGAGTTCACCAGTTTCAGAAAGTCGAGCAAGTGATTATTGGTCAAAACTCGGAAGAGTTATCAAACGAGTATCACCAAGAACTTCTGGAGAATAGTGAGCACATTTTACAAACACTAGAACTACCTTATAGAATTGTTAAGGTCTGTTCAGGTGATTTGGGAATAGGTGCCTATTATAAACATGATATTGAAGCCTGGATGCCTTCGAGACAAGCGTATGGTGAAACCCATAGTTGCTCTTCTTTCCATGAATATCAGGCAAGACGCCTAAAATTACGCTATAAAACCAAAGGGGGCAATAACCTATTTTGCCACACCCTTAATAATACGGCGATCGCCTCCCCTCGCATTCTGATTCCTTTTCTTGAGGTCCATCAAACAGCCACTGGTGACGTGCGCATACCAAAAGGGTTACAACCTTATATATATGGCGCAAAATTTCTCAGCGAAATCCCTTATAACTAGTATGATATTCAAAAATAATTTTATGCTACAATGGTTTTGATTTGATTCACCACAAGCCTCCGAATAGGGTAAGTCGTGATAAAATGTTTATGAAATCTTATTTGGTGACGATACCCGGATGGGTGTTGTTTTTACTCGACTACGGTCGACAACTAAAAACATAGTGTTAGTCTAGCAAGCGCTAACCACTCAGGATATTATCTAGCTAACTTGGGTTCACATGAGAAAATTAGTTTCAATTTGTTCTTTTTCTTTTTTATTGACACTGATTATTTGTGTTGTTGCTAGTGGTTGTCGAACAACTGAAGCAGAGCCTGAAGAGGAAGTGGAAAACCCAATTAGTCCTGGACTCTTACCACCACCTAACTTGCCCGATAATCCAGGCAGCAATAACTCTGGCTTTATATACTCGGTTCCTTGCAATCATACTTATTCCGATGATGAGCTCGCAAATAAAATGCAGCTTTGTCAGCAGATGTGTCAGCTTCAAGCAGCTCATGATCCCACAATGAAATGTCATGAGCTTTGTATTTGGCCAAGCCCTGAGACCTGTGAAAACTATCAAAATCCTTGTGCTGAGGTAGGAAAAGCAAATGCTATTGGCTGTAAGACACCACCGGACCTTGTTGACCGAACTAAGCCAACTACCCCCCAGCGAATGGATGCCTTTTTTAGTGCACCGAAACATTGTGGCAGTAACCAAGAAGACAACAAACTCTGCTTAACAGTAGGAGAAATTACTTTGAAAAACTCAGCAAAATCTAGGGATAGTACTCGAGAGAGCACGCTCTATAGAAAATATTCTAATAGGTATGAGGCCAAACAGTACAAGCTGAAAATAACAAATACGTATTTTCGCATCAGCAGTCTTTCCTATTCCGATCAACTAAGAGGCGGTGAAGGTTATAAATTTTATTTTCGTCAACTTGATGAATCCGGCAATGTCGTCGCGGCGCCGTCACCCGTCACCAAAGCGGGTACTGTTCACTTTTTCAAGGGTAAAACTGGGCGTTTTGAATCATCGCCCAATCGTCAAAATTACGACCTAAAAATAGGCATTTTTCCTAATGAACCTACGAGCGGTCGGTGTAAGTTCAAGATGCAACTCTTTAATCCAGGCAGACCTAACCCTATAGCTGAGATGATTGGCTATGGTACATGCTCCGGGTAACCAGATGCCTCTTTAGCTGGCTACCCTGATGATCTCACATAACAAAATATGTATCTAACATGAGGGCGAGATGAGGGTATATGACCCATTATCGCCATCAAGCTAACACCACTTGTCAATAATTGAGGCAGATAAGTTTCTTACCAGCTATGAGAGCAAATACAGTAACAAATATCAAAACCGTGTCAGGATATTCACCTGCTACCTCCACACAATTTGCCCTCAAATCAAGCAGACATCATACTCGATCACCTAGATCCAGCTCTGAATACTGCTTAATTTATGAAAGATGAGATTTCATTTTTTACTG
>JAPOQT010000288.1 GCA_026710525.1 Pseudomonadota bacterium | reverse complement strand
ACCTGGACTGTAGAAGAGGTTAACTTATCTCATGATGTTAGTGACCTGGAAAAAATGACCCCGGCAGAAGCTCATCTCGTAAAGCGTCTTGTCGCATTTTTTGCTACGGGTGATACGATTGTCGCCAATAACTTGGTGCTCAATCTCTACGAGCATATTAATTCACCAGAAGCTAGGATGTATCTCTCAAGGCAGCTATATGAAGAAGCCTTGCACGTTCAATTCTATTTAACCCTCCTTGATACCTATCTCCCTGATCCTGAAGAACGAGCTCAAGCTTTTGCGGCAGTGCAAAACATTCCATCGATTAAACAAAAAGCTCGTTTTTGCTTTAAATACATCGACTCCATTAGTAACTTAACCACCTTAAAAACGAAAGAAGATAAGCAGTCTTTTCTGCTTAATCTTATTTGTTTCGCGGCTTGTATTGAAGGTCTTTTTTTCTTTGCAGCCTTTGCTTATATTTATTTTTTGCGCTCGAAAGGTCTACTTCATGGCTTAGCGAGTGGGACGAATTGGGTATTTCGTGACGAAAGCTGTCACATGCATTTTGCTTTTGAAGTCATTAACACTATTCGTGAAGAAGAGCCGGAACTGTTTGATGATAATCTAACCCAGCAAGTGGTTACGATGCTCGATGAAGCAGTTGAGTGTGAAATAGCCTTCTGTGAGGATGCACTCCAGTTCGGCGTGATTGGCATCAGTGATAAACAAATGCGCGAGTACTTACAGTATTGTGCTGATTCTAGGCTAAAAACCCTTGGTATGTCGCCTATTTATAATAGCCGCAATCCCTTCCATTTTATGGAGCTCCAAGATGTGCAAGAGCTCACCAATTTTTTTGAAAGAAAAGTGGCGGCTTATCAGATGGGTATTGAAGGCACTGTGAGCTTTAGCGAAGATTTTTAGGTGTTTATTTGGTTATGATTTCATGGTGGTAGTTATTAACTATCACGGCCGACCTTCCGATATATTGGGCCTAGGATTGTCTGCATGAATGATTAATTGGTATGCCGTTTTTCCGTTAAGTGAAGAGCAATAAATCGAGAGCAGATATCCTCTACTGTGCTAAACCTAGAGGATTTGTTTGTGGATTATTCACATAGAAGTAATGTTGGCTTTGATTACCTAAAAGTGAAACTTTTAGGTAAAGGCGCAATGGGTGAGGTTTATGAAGCCTTAGCTGTGAATGATCCTACCCAGAGATTTGCTCTTAAGTTCATTCGTAACAGTAAAGCTGGCAAATGGTTTGAGTTTCAGCATCGATTCCACCGTGAAGCTTCCTTACTCAGTCAATTAAGTCACGCCCATGTCATTAGTTTACGTGAGTTTGGCACCATTAGTCATAACTCCTCAAGCAACAAAGCCACTGCCAACTATATGGTCATGGATTACATTGATGGCGCTAGTCTGAATGAGATCATTAAGTCTAATGGTCACCAGGGCATGAGTCTGAATTTTTTCTTTCAGATTGCTTGCCAAATGGCCTCAGCACTTGATTATATCCATGGGAAAAATATTATTCACCGGGATGTTAAACCCCATAATATTATCGTTGAAAAAAACAATGAAGCTTCTGCGGGTGTTATTTCTCAGTTGATTGATTTTGGTGTGGCTATTGATGTTGATGCCACTAGTTATATTGGTGGTCATAAAGTCAGTAACATCGACAATATTGTGGGCACTCCTTTATACATGGCCCCTGAGATCACCACCGATTCCTTTGAAGAATGTGATCATCGCTTAGATTTGTACTCACTAGGCTGTGTGTTGTATGAGCTGCTCACGGGTAAGCCACCATTTATTGCTAAAACTCATCATGAATTATTTCGTCTTCATCGCGAGCAAACACCTCAGGAAATTCTCTCGATCAGACAAAATGTGCCTAAAATTGTGTGTCAGATTGTGGAAAGATTGCTGGCGAAAAAGCCCGATGATCGATACCGCACAGCATTTTCTTTGTACTCCGATCTGTTAGCGGTGCAAAAATCTCTGGCGGGATCTGCCGTTGTTTATCATACCCACGTCCCAGAAAATAGTCATGATCTTGGCTTAAACAGTCGGTTTCAAAGTCTGAAGCGTCAACTCAAGCTTATTGGCCGTACGAAAGACTTACAACAGCTGATTGATTTTTACAACAAGGTCGCTAACGAGTCGAGACGAGGTCATGTGTCACTCATATGTGGTTCCAGTGGTTATGGAAAGTCACGCCTGTTAAGTGAACTCAAAAAGTACTTTGTTGCCAGGCAAACGAAATTTATCTCGAGCTCCTTTATTAAATACAACGCTCGTACGTCATCACTCCAATCTCTCGTTTCAGGATTTGATGAGTATTTATTTAAAATGATTCGTCATCAACCACTTGAAACCAGAAATATTAAGGAGCGGGTAAAAAATATTCTGGGTGATCGCATCCTACCCCTTGCGACGATGATCCCGTCTATTCAGCTCCTGATGAATGATAATATGCAGGTAGAGGAAAACTTAGGTAATATTTCAGATGAATCAGTTGATAGTCATTTGCTGTCAAAAACCTTAACAGATTTCACAAGATGTTTGGTCTCTTTTGATCAACCGATAGTCTTTATTTTTGATGATATCGACTTTGCTGATGAAGATAGTTTGAGAATTATCGATGATTTCTTAAGTCTGAACAACTCGGAGCCTATTTATATCGTCCTTAGTTGCGCGGATCCAACAGCTGATTACCTCTCTGATCATGTGGTGAAGTTCCTTGAAAAAATTAAGCTCTTTCAAAGACGCTACCAAAAAATCACCCTCGAGCCCCTCACGTTACATCAATCAGCAAAGCTGGTTGGCCGCTTATTAGGGGTTGATATGGATAAGGTGATACCACTGGTGTCTCATCTTTACCAAGTTTGTCGTGGGAATCATTTTTATCTCATTGAAAAACTGAGAGATTTAATTCTACATGGAGAAATATCCCACGCGACGAGTCAGCATTCTTGGTCCTTTAATATGAACGATATTCAATCGGTGAATCGTCGTATTGTGGAAGTCGAGCTTTTCCGGACCACCTATGGCTTGCTGGAGCAACAAACAATACATGTGCTTCAGGCAGCTGCTGTATATGGAATGTCTTTTTGTAAAGCAGCTTTATCCATTACCGGGGTACCCTCCCTCGAGGTCCTCGATAATGTTCTCGCAGAACTCGTCGACTTATCTCTGATCAAAGAAAAATCTGGCAGTTTGGTTAGTGGCCAGGAATACACCTTTGTTCATTCTCACTACCGGGATGTTATTCTTCATCTCCTCGATAAAGAGAAAAAAACAGCGATTCATCTTGCAACAGCTATGGAACTGTCAAAAGATGAGGTGACCAAAGATGAAAAAATGATTTACACCATTACCCACCACTTTAAACAAGGTCTCCAGAGACCCACCTCTTATATCCCGATTACTAAGACTGCCATTAAACGAGCCTTTTACTACGCTGTGAAAGCAGGACAACTGGCGAAATCAAAATACACCATTTTGTCATCATTACAGTTCTATCATTTTGCGGTCATCTTGATGAATAATCATATTCATCCATCATCCCTTCATAAAGGTGACAAAGAGCATATCTATATTGAATATCTCTCCCTCCTGATTCATGAAAAAAAGTTTCTTAAGTCTCTACAACTTCTGAGTCATTATTTTCGCGACTTCATTGGGATTTATTCTCAAAGCATTTCTATAAGAAGACTCCGTGAACGATTGCTTGAATATTATCTCGCTTTACTACTAAGAGTATCAGCCTATAATACCATCCAAAAAATCGCTAAGTACTACCTTGTTGAGATTAATGACCACTTCCCTGAAGCATTGCCGCAAGGCACGGGGTCTTATCAGAAAGGCCTTAAGTTAGATAAACTATATTACGGGCAAAATATTCGGTTCATCAGTAGCCCTATGAGCCGAATTCTTGACAACTTTCACAACCATCAATCGAGAAAGCCAAGGGCTGGGATGCTCTGTTACTATTTGAGTCAGTCAGTATCCCTGGGTGAACATCAAAATGAACAAGTTCATTTAATGTATCTAGAAAAAGCAGGTCATGGTTTTGCGGCAAAAGACGATTATGTTCGCTTATTAACTCTCCGGTTACGGCTTTTATGTGGCCATAGTCAGTTTCAAGCAGTAGAAAACATTGTCAAAATTACTAGCTCTCTACTCAAACAACACGGTAGTGTACAAGATGCCTCTTTATTTGACATGAATTACCTCTGTGATGTTGGTTATGCTCTGCAACATAGCTATGATGGGGTGAAGCATTATATTCAAAAAAATAGATGGAGTGCCTGCACAATTCCCCATCATCTCCAAGAAATTCAGCATATGTATGCAGCTAACCTTACGAGGTTACTGCTCCAGCTAAAGACCAAAGATTTTTGTAGTCACCTCTCAGATATCAGGAATCTTTTTTCTACCAAAAGTCAAGAGTTTCCCTATGTTCTCATGGTGATGGTTTACTATGATGTTTTTATGTATCAAAAACACAGAGTCGAACATACTTATCAACGTTTTGTCATGAATAAAGACTATGTCAAAAAAAACAAAAAAAACGTGTTTTTCCGGATAATGGTAGCTTATTCATGTTTGCTTACTAATCACCCTAAAGATGCTCTCAGTCATTATCAGTATGTGATCTATAAGGTGAATTCACATCAATTGAGTCATTGTCATGCTTATCAACTTGAGTTTTTTATCTTTGTGCTGTTTACCTTTGGTGATTTTTTTGCCACATTTGCGAAAGAGAAATTACCACCTCATGGTCAGAAGCAACTGATGATTAAGCTGCTGAAAACTCGGTTTGCGAAACAACATCCTCTCGAGAAGATATTACAGCTGATTGCTAGTTTTGAATCAGGTAAAAAATCTGTACGGGCTATTCGTTATCATATAAAAGAATGGGAGCAATTTTGTGGGATTCTCGCGGTTAAAAAACTCTGGGCTATGCGATTATTTGCTCAAATTCATTTGGCTAAGTGGAAATATCGTAGCCAAAAAGGTTCGGCTGGTAGCGAAGCTCTTCTCGATGTTTATCGTGTGAGTCAATCAGAACGCTATACGGGGGTACTCTTACTAACAGAGTCGATTCTTATTGACAACAACATTCCCTTTAATAAAAGAGAAGCAAGAGTTCCTTTGGAACAAAGTCCTTCGTTGTTTGATGAGTTTTTCACTAACCTTTACTTTAAACAACTCTGCGCTATAGCTCATCCTAATTTTAAAAACCTCGAAACCAGCGAACACCTGAGGAGAATATACCGATTATTTTACCAAAAATATGGTATTGAAGCAGCTTATTTCATCGAAATCAAAGAGGTAGATGGTTCATCTGTGCCAGAACTATCCCATATTGTGGATGTTAAACCACCATCGCCGTCACTCATGATAGCGATTCAAAATAAGTTCGCATTACAATCAGCAGAAACCCAGTTTTTCTCTTATGATGAAGAAGTTGTGAATAAGGATAAACAGTATTTGTTATCTCTGTCCACTCACAATGAAGCATCGAGTCCTCAGTCGCCAGCACCAGAGACGAAGATTTTCAACCGACAGGAGCAAGTAGGGGATAAGACGGTAGTTAGCTCACCGAGTCCAGAGGCGCCGAAACAGCCTGAAGATTTGGGAGAAGCAACGGTGGTGTCATCAAATCTTAACAGCCAAGATCGTGATGAAGAAAACGAACAAAATAACACGTTAACTATTCATCTAACAAATAAACGACGGGTCACAGGCTGTTTAATTCCCCTTGAGCACATATCGCAGCCCCAGAAATTCATCGGCATGATTGGTCTTGGCGATCGGTATCGTCTTGATCCAAGTAAGGCAAAATGGGAAATGGACCTGTGGGGTCGTTTGCTGGGGAACTATTTACCTCATTTACGTTCAACAAACTCTTTACCCCTCTACGCCTCAGGTCGTGTTCATTTTAATCCTTGTTCATGGCTGAATATGACTTATTCACACCCTGGTAATTCCATGGCTTCATCATCCTGGGCTTTTGGCGTGGAACTCAAGAGTTATAGATACTTAACAGTTTATCTTGATATTAAAGCCGAAAGTAGTAAAAACAAACACGCCATTGGTGAGTTTTTGCGGAGGATTATTTGGAATCACTTTCAGGTTCAGGTTAGTGATCCTGAGTTTGAACGAGAAGGGAATCAGCTGGTGAAGTTGAAAAATGATTTTGCTTATCTCATTAAAAACCTAAAAACATTCTCGGATCAAATCGCTTCTGTGTCAGGTTATTTTGCCCTTTTAGAGCAAGACAAAGTTCAGGTCTATTTGTTTGGTGGCGGTGAGGTTAAAGCCGTGGGTAGCGATGAAGGAGAATCATCGTCGCAAAGGGCGATTTATCGAATGAAAGCAGCTGGGCCACTCCTATACAAAAGTTTTAAAGCGACTGTGATGGATCAATCACTACTTATTATTTCTTCACAAAATGGTCGAGAAATCCTGAAAAAGATACCATCAACTAAACGGATACAAAAATCATCTCGCTGGCAAAAAATCTCTTCTGGGGAAAAGAAAGAATTACTCCACAAAATGGTTAGGAAATTATATCCTTCGTCATTTATCTTTATCAGCTCTCCATTCGAAGAGAGTAAAAGTCATCATCGGGGCGGTCGAGTGAATAATGATTTACAGCCGGTGATTTGCTTAAACAAGCAGCCTCAGAAAAAATCACCCGCTAGTAACATTGCTAAGTCTGCTTAGTTCCGCCTTGTGAGTAGCAGAAGAGCCATAGGACAATAGGAGGTGAGGTTGTTATGGCTGAGCATGGTGTTCAAGGTTTTTCCCTAACTTTAACATTTCAGAGTTAATTTTAACTCAAAATCGATATTTATATTGTGAATACTCATCGGAACAGAAAGATATTTTCACTTAATCTGTCGCGATATTTAGGGTAATAAATAAAATGACAACCACTCTGTCCTTTGATATTCGACTGGTAGTAGCTTT
>JAPOQT010000287.1 GCA_026710525.1 Pseudomonadota bacterium | reverse complement strand
TATTATTGAACAAGAAGGTGGTACATGTTCAAGGGAGCTACTTTATCAAACTCCTTGTATTATGTTTTATGATTATACTCCCGCCGGAGCAAAAAATATTCGCCCAAATCGTGGTTACAAATATGCAGCAACCTTTTATGATTATGTGGATGTAGCATACTTATTAGAACCACTAGGGATGCCGCCCACGAAACAGGGAATGATCGACACTCACCACTTTTTACTTGATCATCAAATTGCTCATTTTCCTAAAGTTCTTGCTGAATTTGTTAAACTTACATGTACTTCCTCATGCCAAGGGGATAATTGGAATATCGATTATCTGTTTGCTAACAATTTTGGGCTATGTATGCTCAAAAAACACCAACATGCTCTTAAACAAAAACAGTTATTTGATTTCACAGCCCACGATGATTACTCTTATGAGTATATCCAGAAGATCATTGAGTCGAGTTTTCAATCTTTTGTTAAAAGAAGTGATGAACTCTCTGGTAAACTCGTAGAATAAAATACATTAACTTTGCTTGATTAAAACTAAATATCGTATGCACTTTTCGTGTGAATCAGAGGTGTCCATGGCCATGTTTTTCTCATATACAGCAAGGAATTAAGAGATCTCTGTATTTTTTAAAAGGGCAAACTTAGGAGCTCAGAAGACGGTGGCTGAACCCACTTGTCAACAATATAGCTCTGTTGTCATCAAGTGGTGATATATAAGCCATTATACTCTTGCATTCCTATTATTCTTCTCTGCAAAATAGATCAGAAGGGGTACCTTTGAATTCTTGCTTCTCCTAATCCAAAAAACAATTCACAAATGAAAGCTAACTCGAGATCACCGGATGACGCAATAGATGGGGGAATATCTTAAGGAAGCTATTTGCGCGAGAATCTACACTGGGATCATCATCCATCTTATAAGCGCATGTAAAGCTCTCGGTATAACACATATAAAACTGTCTTTTGCTAAAGGTGTAGCTACCAAACACCTTAATAGCGACACCTCTTGTATTGAATATCCGCTTTGTTTATTGTTCCAGTTTATGATCAATATTCAATTTTTATTATCATAAAATATGTTCTTAATTTCTCACTGGTAACAATTTTTAAGATATTTTCTTTACTATCATTAGTAATAAATATGACTAAGGATTCTTTATTTTAAAACGATAGTATAGTTATTAGTTTTTTTTTAAAACATTACTATATTAAATAATAAAGAGTCTTTATGCCCCATTATTCCATTGACCAGCTCTTAGAGCAGATTATCAAAAAGAGCGATACTGTACGTGATCAGGGACGGAACTTTGAGGATTTGATGCAGTGGTGGTTGTGTCAAGATCCTGTACAAAAATCTCGGTATAGACAAGGTGTATACAT
This sequence comes from Pseudomonadota bacterium, assembly GCA_026710525.1. GTDB lineage: Bacteria > Bdellovibrionota_B > Oligoflexia > Oligoflexales > Bin106 > Bin106. Next base: position 3,395 of record JAPOQT010000287.1, on the reverse strand, counting down.
ACGCGCATTGGGCTAAAAAGTACAGCACTTTAGATACTCATGATATTGATGCTGGTATTGATTTGGTAGCAAAGACTGAACAAGGAGAGTTCTATGCCGTTCAATGTAAGTTTTATAATCCCAGCAGGCATTACAGCATCAAAAGAAAAGATCTTGATAGTTTTATCACTGCTTCAGCAAGAAGTCAGTTTAGTGGCCGCATTTTTATAGAAACAACAGGATGTCCTTGGTCTGTACATGCTGAAAATGCTTACAATAGTCAGGAAAAAAGTTCGCAAAAGATCACTCTTGGTAGCCTTCGTGATAGCTCTGTTAATTGGCAGTATGCTTTAAAAGGAAGAGCGCCCTCCAAGACTCCCAAAAAAGACTTACGTGCACATCAGAAAAAAGCCAAAGACGCCGTTCTTCAAGCTTTTAGAGAAGAAGGTCATGAGCGTGGCATGATGGTGATGGCTTGTGGTACTGGAAAAACCCTTGTATCTTTAAACATTGCCCAGGATCTTTGCAGCGAAGGTGGTAGCGTTTTGTGTCTATGTCCTTCACTTGCCCTTGTCAACCAAATGATCAGCGCGTATCACCAAGATGCTAGTTCCACCCTAAAGCTTAGATCCTTTGCGGTGTGTAGTGATGTATCAGTAGGGAAAAAAAGATCCGAGGGTATCATTGGGTTTGCCACCAGCGAACTTGTTATTCCTCCTACTACTGACGCACAAAAACTAAGCTTAGATTTTAAAGCTTTAGATAATCAAAAGGTGATGCGGGTAGTTTTTGCCACCTATCATTCTATTAGGGTTATTATCTCCGCCCAAAAAGACTATGGTCTGGGAGAGTTTGATCTTGTGATAGCAGATGAGGCTCATTGTACTACGGGTGTCAGTGTATCAGGCAAAGAGAAATCCTATTTTTTACAGATGCATAACCAGGAGGATCTTAAAGCCAAAAAACGTCTTTATATGACGGCAACACCAAGAATCTATGCAGCTAGTGCTTATCAAAAGGCATCTCAAAAAGATGCCACCTTAGTGTCTATGGATGATATAGCTTGTTTTGGTGAGGTTCTATTTCATTATTCTTTTGCCGACGCCCTTAAGGATAATCTTCTTTCAGATTATCGCATTATTATTTTACATCTACCTCAAGATGAGGTGATAAAGCTTAACTTCAAGAACTTAGCTGATGTTCCCTTAGATGATGCCGCAAAAATGATTGGTTGCTGGAAGGGAATTAATAAGTTTGGCTTTGATCAAGAAGATGCTCCTCCATTACAAAAGCTTCTCGCTTTTACCTCTCGCATTGAATATTCCAAAAATCTTTGTAAAAGCTTTTCTAAAGTGATTGAACAGTACCAGAGTCACTCAAATATTGAGCATGAGTCTTATCACGCATATCGACCAAGATTAAAGCATGTGGATGGTTCTCAATCATCGATGCACCGGTCGCAGGTATTACGCTGGCTTGCCGAAGAGAACACCGGTGAATGCCGGATGGTATCAAATGTACGCTGCTTATCAGAGGGAGTAGATGTGCCTTCTTTAGATGGGATTGTCTTTTTTCATCCCAAAAAAAGTCAGCAGGAAGTGGTGCAAGCAGTAGGAAGAGTGATGCGTAAGGCAACAGGTAAGCAGTTTGGTTACATTATTATTCCTGTGGTAACTCCAAGTGAAGAAGAGGCTTATAGCACCTTGCAGCAAGACAAGCCTTACGAGACGGTGGTGCAGGTAATCAATGCTTTACGCAGCCATGACTCTCGTTTAGATGCAGAGATTCATGGCTCTAAAATGGATTTAGATCAAGATTTTTCTGAGCTATTAAAGATTGTACCTGGAGTGCAGATTGCCGTCGAAGAAAATTTTGTTATAGACGATCAAACCAAGGGGCCTAAGATTGATATTGGCAGTTATTCGGAGCAAAAGCTTCAAGACAGAATAGAAATGCCAAGTCAAGAGTCAAGTCTTTCAGGAATTTCGGCTCAGGTGATTCACCGCCTTATTCGCGCCACCGTAGTAAAGCATTGTTACAGTGCAGCGTACTGGCCAGAATGGGCTAAAGATGTAGGAAAGATTGCGCGCACCACCATGAAGCGTATTGAGGGTATTCTAGCAACAGATTCTCATGCAAAAAGTGTTTTTGAGCAGTTTCTACTGGAGTTACAAGATGATCTTAATCCTAGCACCTCTGAGAAGGATGCTATCGAGATGTTATCTCAGCATTGTGTGAGCCGTCCTATTTTTGAAGCTTTATTTTCCACCTCTGGTTTTCAAAGAAAAAATCCCGTATCTCAGTCTATGGATAAACTTTTAGAGATGCTATGGGCTCATAACATAGAAGCAGAGAGCAAGACGTTAAATAAGTTTTATCAGTCTGTTAAAGAGCGTGCGTCCAAGGTAAAAACGACAGCAGGCAAACAGAATCTAATCAAAGAGCTTTATGATCAGTTTTTTCGCCTTGCTTTTCCTCACACCACAGATATGCTTGGTATTGCTTATACGCCTCCAGTCATTGTAGATTTTATTTTACGAAGCGTAGATGAGGTTTTAAAAAGAGAATTTGGCTCTTCTTTAAGCACTAAAGGTGTTGATATTTTAGATCCTTTTACTGGTACGGGAACGTTTATAGCGCGTTTGTTAGAACTTGATCTCATCAGTCCCGAGGATCTGGAGCATAAATACGCCCACGAGCTTCATGCTAATGATATTGTATTGCTGGCGTATTATATTGCTGCTGTAAATATTGAAACAGCTTATACGCAGAAGGTAAAAAAGTATGCTTCATTTCCCGGCATTTGTTTTACAGATACCTTTACCTTGGATGAAGAAGATCAGCTGCAGCAGTTTCTTCCTGTTAACTCTAAAAGAATTAAGGCGCAGCAAAAACGTGATATTCAAGTCATCATTGGCAATCCTCCTTATTCAGCTGGTCAGAAAAACGAAAATGACAATGCTAAAAACGTTAAATACGATACATTAGATGCCCGTATTCGTTCCACCTATGCTGAGCACTCTACAGGTACTAATAAGAATTCACTTTATGATAGCTATATCCGCGCTATTCGCTGGGCGAGTGATCGTATCGAGGGTGAGGGGGTGGTGGGATTTATTACCAACGGTTCTTGGTTGCGTGGTATGGCGAGTGATGGCATGAGAAAGTGTTTGGCAGCGGAGTTTAGCTCGCTGTATATTTTTGATCTCAGGGGAGACGGTCGCACAACAGCAGAAAAACAAAGAAAAGACGGTGGAAAAATTTTTGGACAATCTACAAGAACTCCGGTAGCTATCACCTTTTTTATTAAAACCAAGCAAAAACCAAAGGCCTGCCAGATCTTTTATTACAGTGTTCAAGATTATATGACGCGCAAGCAAAAACTTGATGAAATAACATCGTTTGACAATCTTTTT
>JAPOQT010000286.1 GCA_026710525.1 Pseudomonadota bacterium | reverse complement strand
ATAATGGAGACAACCACTTGCGCTAGTGGATAAAAACCCTATGAGTATCATGCTGGCCAGGTGTGAATGTGTGATACTTAGCCATAGTGGGGTGGTTACCGTAACGCGTGAGATAACAACGATGGGAGACGTGATGGTAGAATGCATGAGGTGGGTCCATGTTGTGAGAGGGTGGCTGAAATGAAAAGTATTAGTTTGTCTCTGATAAGTGTTTTCGCCTTGTTATGCTTTGAAGTTTAGCTTATTTTCGGGCAATATAGTATTGGCTTGTTTTCTTGTATTTTGGCTAAAAATTATTTACCATAATGAGCTGCTGTGTAATATCGGATGGCCATGGTATGAACAGACTAATATTAAACCGATACCACAATACAGGGAAACAGTTGGTGTGACATCATCATATAACATTTTTGAGAAAGTGAGGATTTAGTGAGTTTACTTAACCCGACCAATTCTGGGGATGAAAAGACAAAATCATTGTCGCAAAAGGAACAAGATTCAGTCCATCAAAAACAGGGCGGTGAGAAGCAAGATTATAGGGTGGCGGATATTGGGTTGGCATCGTTAGGGTTCAAAGATATTTTCCTAGCGGAGCAAGAGATGCCAGCCCTCATGGCGCTACGTCAAAAATATGCCGCCCTCAAGCCGCTGCAAGGAGCTCATATTGTCGGTTGTCTTCATATGACGGTGGAGACGGCTGTGTTAATCAAAACCCTCAGAGAGTTAGGAGCAGAGGTCCGTTGGTCGTCGTGTAATATTTTTTCGACCCAAGATCATGCTGCTGCTGCTATGGCTGCAGATGGTGTGGCTGTGTATGCTTGGAAGGGTCAGACAACTGAAGAGGCTGAGTGGTGTATTAAACAAACCCTGATGAAAGACGGTAAGCTTTGGGATGCGACCATGCTCTTGGATGATGGAGGTGATCTCACTGAGATGGTCCATCAGGATTTCCCTGAGATGCTACCAGGGCTTCATGGTGTGAGTGAAGAAACAACCACCGGTATTGTTCGTCTGCAGCAACTTTTGGCGAAGGGTGCTTTGAAGATCCCTGCGATTAATGTGAATGATTCGGTCACTAAATCAAAAAACGACAATAAATATGGTTGTCGTCACTCTTTAAATGATGCCTTAAAGAGGGCTACTAATCGCCTGTTATCTGGTCGTCATGCTCTCGTCATCGGTTACGGTGATGTTGGTAAAGGGAGTGCTGCCTCTCTCAGAGGTGAAGGTATGATTGTGAAAATTGCTGAAATTGACCCTATTTGTGCCATGCAAGCTTGTATGGATGGTTATGAGGTGGTATCTCCTTATATAGATGGTTGTAATACCGGTGCTGCCGAAGATATTAATCAATCTTTACTTGCTTCCCTTGATCTTATTGTCACCGCAACCGGTAATGTTAATGTGTGTGATGGTGCTATGCTGTCATCGTTAAAAGCTGGGGCAGTTGTGTGTAATATTGGTCATTTTGATAACGAAATTGATACCCAGTATCTCAAAGACCATTACACTTGGCAGCAAATAAAACACGGTGTTCATAAAATTGATAGATCAGACGATCAAAATGATTTTATCCTGTTATTAGCTGAAGGAAGACTAGTGAATCTTGGTTGTGCTACTGGGCACCCGAGTCGAGTTATGGATGGTTCGTTTGCGAATCAAGTTATTGCTCAGATCCATCTTTGGCAAGAGAAGTGGGCTGACAAAAAAACAAGTCCACCGCAACTGTGCCTGTTACCAAAACATCTCGATGAAGAAGTGGCGCGTCACATGGTCACGGGTTTTGGTGGCACACTTACCCAACTCACCCCTACTCAAGCTAAGTATATTGGCGTTCCTGTGGCGGGGCCGTTTAAAGGTGATCACTATCGTTACTAGGTATAGGGCCCATCATAGCTTACTTGTCTACTGTTCCGCTTGTTATGATTATGATAACTTTGTTTTTTGAGTTCCTAGATATCAGGTGTTTTTATGGCAATATTAAAATCAACAGCCCATCCTTTTTGTAATACTTTTGATCGCGAGGTTTTAAAGCAGAAGCTTGCAGCAGAGTCCCGGCCTAGAGTGACCAGATCTTTTTATGTTTACCAACCTCTGAATAAGCTTGAAGAGCTAAGGAATCAGCTATACCTGACTTGGCGCTCACTAGCTGTTCTCGGTAGAGTGTATATTGCTGCAGAGGGTATTAATGCTCAAGTCAGTGTGCCAGAAGAGAACGTCAGCAAGTTTAAGCAAATGGTGCTGGCAAGTTTTCCAGATATTCATTGGGGTGGCGTGGTGGAAGATGGTAGATCTTTTTTAAAATTAACCATTAAAATTAAGCAACAACTAGTTGCCAGTGGTGACGAGCTAGGAGGTGAAAAAAATATTCCTATGGAGCGTGTTGGTCAGCATTTGACTGCTCTCGAGTGGCATCAGATGATGGATGATCCAAACAGTGTCACGATTGATGTTCGTAATGAATATGAGCATGCCATAGGTCATTTTGAGGGTGCTCATTTGATGGCATCAAGTAGTCACAGGCAGCAATATCAAGAAATTTTAAACACCTTCAACGAAGACAAACAGAAAAAGATCCTCCTTTACTGCACAGGTGGTATCCGCTGTGAAAAGACCAGTGCATTCCTATTACAACACGGTTTTTCTCAGGTTTATCAATTACAAGGTGGGATCACAGGCTATAAGAAAGAGATCGATCACCATGGTCTTATTAGTAGATTTAAAGGGAAGAATTTTGTTTTTGATGATCGTTTAGGTGAGCGCATCACCGGCGATGTTATTAGTGAGTGTTACACCTGTGGTAAACCAAGTGATGATTACCATAATTGTGCTTGGCTAGGCTGTCATACACTATTTATTCAATGTGCTGAATGTCGCAAGAAGATGGATCATTGTTGTAGTGAGTCGTGTCAGAACAAGAATTCTTT
>JAPOQT010000285.1 GCA_026710525.1 Pseudomonadota bacterium | reverse complement strand
CACAACAGTCTCATATCCACCACCATAATCGACATCATGATTAACCAGCCACCACTTGCGGAATCACCCAACTCACCACCTTCTGTTTATGGCTTAACCAAAGAGAGCTTAGCTAGATGGCTAGCGGAATTTCGTTTTTCTCCTTTTCATCTCAAACCCCTATTTAAACACATATATTCACATTATCCTATGGCTGTATCTCATCATACTACTCAGGTGTTTGGCGCCAAGCTGAGTCAAGCATTGCAGTCGTATTTTGCCTGGCAAAAATGTCTCATTCATAGTACTCAGATTTCCGCACAAGATCATAGTGTTAAACTACTTATTCAACTCCCTGATAACCACTCTGTTGAAACAGTTATTTTACCTGAAGCCACTCGACTCACCATCTGTGTATCATCTCAAGTGGGATGTGCTCAAGCTTGTGTTTTTTGTGCTACCGGCAGAATGAAGCTCATTCGACAACTGAGCACCTTCGAAATCATAGAACAAATTTTACTGGCACAAATATGGATCAATGATCACCCAGAATGGCTTCATCAACAAACCAAGTTCCGAGCACAGCGACGAAACTCTCAAAAACGACCTTCTGACGCCATGACAAACCTAGTGTTTATGGGCATGGGAGAACCATGTGATAATGTTGAGGCTGTTAGGGATGCCTTGAGCATTATTCTTAACCCATGTGGGTTAGGCTTTGCCCCACGAAAAGTCACCTTATCAACAGCAGGACACATCGATGGACTCAAAAAACTCTATCATCAATTCCCGAAATTATCTTATGCTGTGAGTATTCACGCAGCTAACTCGAAAAAAAGACAAAAACTCTTACCTATTAACCATCGATATCCATTAGGTCATCTGATCGAATTTATGGCTGAAACGAGCACCAAACACCAGAAAGTTTTTTTGATTCAGTATACGTTAATCGAGGGAATCAACGATTCCGAGGAGGATGCCGAAGCTCTCACACATTTGTTACGGGGTGTCTTGTGTAAAATTAACTTACTATCTCTTAACCCTGTTCCTTTTCTGAAGTGGCGGTCACCATCACAACATAAAATCTACGAGTTCGCCTCTTATCTCAAATCACAAAATTTCTCGGTCACCATACGTCATTCAAAAGCTCAGGATGTTGCTGGTGCCTGTGGTCAACTCGCAAGCCATTCTTTGACTAACAACGATAAAATACTCTGTGAATCAATGTAACTTTAATTCAAACCACCACACCCTTTACGCCTATGCAAACTCTGATTATCGACGGACTAACACTTGCGGCTCATATTAAACAAGATATCGCCGCCAAAATTGAGACTTTGAGAAAACAAGATTTACCTCCTCCTTGCTTAGCGGTTATTCTTGTAGGCACAGACCCTCCATCCGCGTTATATGTGAAAAAAAAGAGTCATGCTTGTCGTGATGTCGGCATAAAATCACAAACATATCATCTCCCTGCTAACAGTCCTACTCTGAAGAATGAATTAATCGATCTATTACAAAGATTGTCGAGTGACAACAGGGTCCATGGGATTTTAGTACAGCTCCCTTTACCCAAGTCCGTGGAAAATAGTATGGAAATTCTCCAAGAGATCTGTCCTTTGAAGGATGTTGATGGTTTAACCGCTTGGAACCAAGGACGGTTATCTTTAAACCTTAGCGGCCTTTTCCCATGCACACCCCTGGGCTGCATGAGCTTGATTGATACAATTATGCCAGATCTAGTAGGGGTGAGAGCTACGGTCATCGGACACTCAGCTTTAGTTGGCAGCCCTGTAGCTAAAATGCTTCTTTTAGCTGGGGCCACTGTGATCACGGTGCATGCACTGAGCAAAAACAAACAACAATTATGTGCCGAATCTGATCTCATTGTATCAGCAGCGGGAGCTCCTCATTTACTAGCAGCAGGTTGGGTGAAACCAGGAGCAACTGTTATTGATGTTGGTACCAAGCATGTGGCTGGAAAACTCACAGGAGACGCTAATTATCAAGCACTCTTAGGCACGGCCCATGCCATCACCCCTGTCCCAGGTGGCGTCGGCCCTATGACTATTGCCATGCTACTTAAAAACTGCTTAATCGCATACAATCATCTCGTGAATTCTGAGCCCTTAACCACACCCCTTGAGTCCTATCCAAAATTAGATATGACCTGGACCACTGGGACGTGACCACTAAGACTGATCCTGCTGTTTCTGGCTCAATTTTTGTTTGAGATCAATCAGAACTGTATCAATGAGCCCCTGTTCTGTTGTCGTGAGATTGCCCGCTGTTTTTTCTGATATTGCCTCAATCCATTCGATATTTTTTTTAGCAAGATCAAAATTAATCACCGTGCTGCTGCTCTCACTATTTGTGCTTTGAGACCTTGTGGTTAGGGGTTGTTTGTCTTGCTCAACCTCCTCACTATGACTTACCGAGTCATTTGACTGGTAAGATATTTCCCCAAGATACTCAAGAGCAATCGTCGTTAATCCTAAAACCAACTCAGATAAGGATGATCTCTCTGTTTTTATCTCCATAATATATACCTGTTATTTACTTGCCATATGTTACTAAAATTCACTTCCCAAACCCACACGAACAAACCCTCACCGTGGCAATCAGAAAAGATTATAACAAACTTTTGATAGTTAGCCAACGATAGGCCTGTTAACATATGAATTACCACTTAAGAAAACCATATTTTTCCCGATATTCTTCTAAAGATATCAACATCATGAAATAATAACTAGTCCAGAAAGAAATTGTTATATGTCGATGATTTAGAGGTAAAATGAGTGAGCAAAAAGAAAACCGCCGCTAAAAAAAAAGAGAACCTTGCCTCAATTCTTGTTATTCGATCTTCGAATGGTGAGAAACAAACAGTTAGGCTAAGAAATAATGAAGCCACCATTTTTGGTCGCTCTCAAGGAGATGTGATTATTGACGACCATGAGATATCGGGCACCCATTGTCAGATACATTACTCTGGCGGTATGTATCACGTTCTGGATATGAACTCAACTAATGGCACATACGTAAACAACGAAAGGGTGATTAAATCACGACTCAAACACGATGATATCATTACCCTGGGCCAATCTTCGATTTGTTTTAAGCAAGTTAGCCCCGATGAGTATCCTGATGTGAAGTTAGTGAAAAAACAAATTCAAGCAAACGACACATCATCAAATGTTTTCTTTGAATCACCAACAAAGCCAGCTGATGAAAAAAGCGTCACTCTTACGATTAATGCTGTTTACAGTGACGGCACCTCTGACACCCTGACCTTTAATCAAAATCAGATCTTCATAGGCAGAGCTTCGACATTTGGCAAATTCGACCAAGATGAAAAGATTTCAAGCAAACACGTAAAAGTGGTGATTAATTTTAAAGGTGAAATGTTTATTGAAGATCAAAACTCCACCAATGGCATTTATATTAATAATCAAAAAGTCTCTGGCCTTCATCAGATTAAAACCACTGATGTTGTCGTAATAGGCAACACCTACATGCAACTCTCCACCAATTAATCCAAGACTAACCCATGGCATAATTCTCATAACCATGTGCCTCTCGATACTGAGTAGGGATCATCTCAATATTTTTTAAGGAAGAAATAAAGTCGGTACATTATTAGCGTTCCAGCGAAATAACTGGCAGCAAGTTCAGCAAGAGATAGCAAAATACCAGCCGATATCAACAACTACTTCTAGGGTGCGGGTAATTGCGATAATCGTAAAAAATCAACAAAAGCAGGCTTGCCTATGTCATAAGCTTGGAGGATCAGTGCCAATATTTTGCCATCACCTTTGTTAGGACCTCTTGATTTTCTTCGTCATTGGATTTATGATAAATCCTCTGGGAACGTGGTGGAATTGGTAGACACGCTGGATTTAGGATCCAGTGCCTAGCGGCGTGGGAGTTCAACTCTCCCCGTTCCCACCATAGATCATGTATTGCCGCGCATCATAGCCATTTATATCAAGATTCATCAAAAAAAACATCTATGACCAAGGTCCTTCTACCAGCTATATTACTTGTTGTGACGATCACCAGCAGTTGTTCGCTGTTTAATTCCACAACCATTCACACCCTTAGTTTAAAGTGGTTTGGCAAAATATACTCCAATCATATTCACCGAGTATCCCTAAAACAGTTACATCTTGAACAACAAAAATTCGAAGGGGAAATGATTTTCGCCCGTGGCTATGTTCACACCATTGGTGAGTACGGGACATATTTTGTCCTGCAAGAAGGATCCAGGAAGTTACTGGTTATGCAGTACCCGATCACTGATATCACCATGAAAATTAGCGATCATGACCATCAAAAAGAAGTGAGTGTCATTGGGGAGCTCACTTCTGAAAAAAAAGGCTTGCCAGCATTACTTGCGTCCGTGGTGGCGGTGCATCATAACAAAAAGAACTCAGACAAACTCGTAACAAACACAGAAAATCATGAGCAAGCAGAAAGTCTGAGTAACCGAGCCAAGAAATACTTCGCCAAACCGGTAAAATGGCTCAGCCATATCACAAATCTTTGGCAAACTAAGCCACTAGGCAATGGGAATGACGAGAAGTAACCTCAGTCGTTCTTATGATCCGATTTCAGCTCTTTCGTCGTTTCATCATAAGATTTTGTTCCTTCCTTAAGGCCTTTGCGAAAGTTTCTAATACTTTCACCAAGAGCCCCACCCAGTTTTGGTAACTTGCTGCCACCAAACAAAAGTAAAACAACTGAGAGAATAATGAGCCATTCCCAAGAACCAGTAAACATGATTAACTCCGCGGTGTTAGGTCATATCAAATAAAAAGTGGAGCAACACAACATAAATACTGCCCATAGGTACATTGTTGATGGTTTAAGAGCAAAAGTCAAGATGATCCATCGAGCCAATTAATATGTCTTTGGTATGAGTTGACTAATTGATGCCATCGTGTCATTAATTGTGGCCCTTTTGTGCTTAAAAAAGACTCTGGATGAAACTGCACACTTAAATGTGGTGGCCTTAAACCTTGCTGATCATTCAAAAGTGGGCCTAGTGCTGCAATCTCACCCAATTCATCATAGGCAATGACATCAAGTCGGTTAGGGTGATCAGAATGATTCGCCTGATGACTCAGTCTCAGAGAGTTATAAATAGCAAAGATATGATCTTGCATAATATCATCATAACCACTATGAGCTAAAAAATTAACTTTCCTCACTCCGCCATGGGCTAACATCTTTGTTTTCCCCAAGCTGTATCCTTCTGACACCCCCATAATCTGATGGCCTAAACAAATTCCAAGAAAGGGGTATACATGACGATAGCGCTGATAGAGTTTTATGCTCTCAGGCACAGCAGAGGGTTGCTTTGGCCCCGGAGAAAGTACGATTCGCAGTAAGTGACGGTGACGGGTACAATCATTAACCAAAGGAAAAATAGCCGACGAACCATAGGGCAAACACCATATCTTTTCTGATGAAGCACCACTGACTGCAGCAGTGGTGAGGTGGAGAAGGTTAAGGATATTATGGGTAAAACTATCAAAATGATCGATAACCAGAAATAGTGGAGCTCGATGTTTAAAGGTATCCATTAATTACTCACAGAAGCTCATCACGATGTGTGTTTATAGATAGTCACTGATGGCAGTTATCACATTATCTGATGCTGCCAGTTGATTTTGCCTCATTTTGGGCGCCGACAAATTCAGGGTTGAAGATTTTTGTTTCAGCTCAGATATTTTTTGCCAGAGTGAGTCTTGTACTGCCAATTCTTGTTCACGCGCTACCAAAGATATTCCTTTTTGTTCAAAGATCCTAGCATTATCCAATTGATCACCTCGTGATCCTTGCTCTAAGGGAATATATAACACCGGAATTTTCATCATAAGTAGTTCAAATATACTATGGGCTCCTGCGCGGCTCAAAGCAAAGTCACTAGCGGCATAAAGATGGGGCATTTCAGAGGTCACGTAAGGAAATATTTTGATTCTTTGGTGGGTGAGAGCTGTTGGTAGGGTTTTTAACGCCCGATTCAGCGGACCGTCGTTGCAGGCTAAACGCGCAGTTCCTCCTAAAAAAATAATACGAAAACCGAGTAATATTTTAGCTAAATCTCGAGCTAATAAAGACTCGATAGCTAGTGAACCAGTTGAACCGCCCATTACGCAGAGCACCGGTAACTCAGTTTTAGCATGAGAAAAATGACATAAGGTTAACCCGGTTTCCGGGCTACCTTGTAAAATTTGTTTGTTAATCGGTAAGCCCGTGTAAACAGACTTTGAAGCCGGTAAAAATCGAGCTGACTCTTCAAATGAATAAAGAACTTTGGTGGCAAACACCGCAGTGATTTTACTAGCCAGTCCTGGAGTTAAGTCTGCCTCTAACACAACCACAGGAAT
>JAPOQT010000284.1 GCA_026710525.1 Pseudomonadota bacterium | reverse complement strand
CTCAATTTTGTCGATGATCCTGAGTATTATCTTTACAAAAAAGCAGAAGATAAATATCAAGATGTTCACATTAAAAAACCATTTCAGGATTCTACCTTCAATCAAAAATTTCCTTGTTATGGTGATCTTGATCTTTATGCCCATATTTGGGACTTGGCAAAACACGACTCTAAAGACCGGATTGAGTTGAGCGATCCGTGGAAGGGAGGCCGCCGGGGAGACTGGATCCCGCACGAAAACCCAATTCCTATCAGGTCATCGACACGAAATGATCAAAAATATTATTATTTAGATTTGGATGAATCTATATCTCTTGGCGAGCAAACTTTCAGGGTTCAAAATGATAAATTAATCAGTGGTTGCTACTCTGATTTATTAGAAGATAACTCCATTCGTCTCATGAGTCGTGTTAGTTTTTTAGAGTTTTCAACTGTCTGCAAAAATAAAAGATTTAGATATGTGAAGCAAGATGCGCAAGCATTTAAGGATATGGTATCCTGCAGATTTAAAGTATGGCCAAAATTAAAAAATCGATATCTTACTGAACTAGAATGTGCTCCTGTTTTTGCTGGTCAACCTAAAGCAAAATTTAAGGAGCAGTATCTTAGTTGCGTTTCACGGATAGTTAATCAAATTGGTGAAGTTAATGCCAGAAGTTATTGTGTAATCCATCCTAACCCAAAGCTCAATGAAGAACGAAAAGAAAGATTTTTGCGGTGTGTGAATGATAATAGTGCATGCTATTACGATACATCACTCAGTAACCAACAGTTTATTGAATCTGCTAAAGAGAAAGAAAACTTTTTTTTGGGTATATGGAGTATACCAAATGTTCTTTACCCTTATACTCCTTGAGTGAGATACCTGCTTCTGTTTTGCCACATCTATGTTCCATGAGAACAGTGATTACCTCTTGCTTAAAAACAAGAGTCTTCTGCTGAATTCCCAGGAGTTACCCTATCAGATAGATGGCTAGCTTCATCTAGCGTCTGATCAGTGACTTTCAACAATTTCATCAGTGTTCATTGATTTCCACTCCCGGAGCCCAGTATTAGGATCATCATTACCAATGGAATAAACTCATCCCAATTTTCAAAGGAACTCCAGAGTATTCTTATGAAGTTATTTTGATACCATCTGCTTGTGTAATAACGCCTTGTTTTGCTCAATAAGGGGGATGATCTTTTTTGGCACGTATTTATGCCAAGATTGACCGGCATACACAAGCTCTCTCACCAACTCTGATGAGTAATAATCTAACACATCTGAATCAGCTAACTCCCGGGGTAATTCATAACATAATCCAGTAGCTTTTAAATAATCAAGCAGCATTCTTTTATTCTGACATAAAAACACGCTTTCTGAGCCTAAAAGATCCCGACCAGGGAACTTAACAGGATAAATATAAAGAGTTGTATTCTGTGACACCATCATACCAAGAGCTTCTAATAAACCACCAGTGAGATGCTGGTAATGGGACTCATCAAGGACCTTCGTCAGAGAATGACTCCCCACCACAAGAGCTTTTGAGAAAGTAGAGTAGTGATTTAACCTCTGAATAAGAGAAAAGTCACTAGAAAAATCAGACACCATCACACAGATATTCATTTGTGATAGCATATCTATTCGGAAATAAAGAGCATCCAGGTCAAACTCTCCCTGATGGTATAAACTTTGCACTGATATCCCGGCTAGTTGCAGTATTTCGTCATCAGTAAGACCATGTTTTGTTTGGTGATTTTTAGCCCCTGATGACATGAGTTTCCACTTACTAGAAGTCAAAGGTAGAAAACTACCTTGGGTGGCGGCAATATGTTTTTTATACAGAAGAACACTAGGTGGCTTCGGCAAGCCCTGCTCATTAAAGATCACAGACCTGGTCAAACCTCTCTTCACGAGCTCAATCGCTACGGATCTTTGATCAATGTGACTGAAAACTTCACCAGAAAATTTTATATAATCCATTTCCATAGAATCTAAATCAAAGTCTTCGGTGACAGAAGATAAGAAATCGTGGATGTTATTGTAATGATGAAAACAGCCATAGAGAATATTCACTCCCATTTCACCAACGGCTCGATGTTGTTGTAAAGGAGAGTGGGGCTTAAAATTAACATGAAGACACACCTGACTGATTTTAGCCCCTGGTTTATGCTGAAATGTTACTCCTAACCAGCCATGTCCTGGAATTTTTTTGCGTTGCGATCCTGTGGCCACCGTATCAGCAAAGACAAAAAATCGCGTGAATTCTGCTCGATTTTTTAGACGAGATACAATAAGCTCATACTCATGTGTTAGCATTTTCTGCAGCCGACGTTCACATACGTAAGATTTGCCTTCGCCGTAAATAGCATCAGAAAATTTCATGTCATATGCTGACATGGTTTTTGCTATAGTACTAGATGCTCGGCCCACCTGAAAGAAAGCATGAGCCACCTCTTGACCTGCGCCAATTTCAGCAAATGTTCCATAAATACTAGGGTCATTATTAATTTTACTAACTTTCTCTAAAAAACTCAACGGCTCTCCCTTAACCTCAAAGTAAATGTCTTAATCATGGTTATACTTTTAAACTTTATCTTACCGTATCTCTCAGTCACCCTATGGCTGAATCTAGGTTAACAAACACCACAAGGAATGA
The DNA here is from genome assembly GCA_026710525.1 of Pseudomonadota bacterium. Lineage (GTDB taxonomy): Bacteria > Bdellovibrionota_B > Oligoflexia > Oligoflexales > Bin106 > Bin106. The sequence continues at coordinate 3,665 of JAPOQT010000284.1, read as the reverse complement.
CACGTCGTGGCGATATATACTCATCAACTAAATCCCATTGCTTTCTACCTGGCTGGTACTCCCGTGCCTTGGTACTGGCTCAATTATATTTTCGGCTTTTCTTTCGTCTATTTCGTCTCCCTATATCTTACCAGACAAAAAATTTCACCATTACTATCGGAAGATCTTCATACCTATGCTCTCGTTGCTTGGTTAGGAGTTATTATCTTTGGTCGGCTAGGTTACGTTTTTATTTATCGCTGGCCTTATTATCGCGAAAATCCTGAACTTATTTATCAGATATGGCTTGGCGGCATGAGTTTTCATGGTGCTTTGGTAGGTTGTGCTTTCATGTGTATACTCTCAAGTTTCAAGAAAAAACAACCGTTTTTTCTTGCCACCGATCTCTTTAGTCTACTCATACCTATCCCTCTTGCTCTCGGTCGCATCACTAACTTTGTTAATGCTGAGCTTATTGGTCGTCCGACAGGAGGAAGTTGGGGGGTGATTTTTCCCTATGATTCTTCACAGGTACCTCGCCATCCATCTCAATTATACCAAGCTTCTTTGGAAGGGATTTTACTTTTTATTATTTTATGGCAATTAAAAGCTCATCTCAAGACTCCTGGTTTAATGACCGGTTATTTTTTATTGGGCTATGGTACTCTCAGGATCATATCCGAATGTTTTAGAATGCCTGATAAAAGTTTAGGTTATTTGTTTGGGGTGTTTTCTATGGGGCAACTTCTTTGTTTCTTGATGATTTTTTTTGCTATAATTATACTATGGTGTCTTAAGATCTCCCAAGGTTATGAGATCAGTCAGACAAAGAAGTCACCATCCGAATGATGACATCTAAGGATGATATTGTATGCTTTCTTCTACTAACTATCAGGGACCATCATCCCATTATGGTGAGCCCTTTGAGCTCTGGATTGTTATTTTGATGAGTACTTTGATTATTCTCAGTTTTGTCGGTGTTGGCTGGCTATGGCATCATTATAGTCCGTCATGTCAAGTGATGGAATACACTTACTGTCCTGAAAATAATAACCAAGAACACCATAAATCAAAGCAGAACTCTGAGCACTAAGTCAGTGTGCTTGATGATGATGATTAAAATCTTGAGCTACCAAAAAAGAAGCCAAGAAGATGAAATTTAATCCATCCAGATTCCCTATTCATGGCGATCACTCGAATAAGGAAGCGGCGATGGTGTGGACGCTCATCTAAGAATTCGTGTTTCGGTATCACTAAGACGAGGTACTGAGCACCATTATTTCCCCCATGGGGACATAGGAAGCCGTCTTGGTTTTTGGCTGCTTTACACTGAATTCTCTTATGTTCTCCTCCGACTTTTTTTTGCTTCAGCAAACAACCAACGAGGCTATCTTCATCCTCCGACGCAATACCATCTCCGGGTATTGCCACGAATCCATAAAGTTGCTTTTCGCTGTTTGCTTCTTTATGAGTGTAAACTAGTTTCTTGTTGAAACAAGCAAAATAAACAGTGTCCTTCATAAAGGGGAAAAACCTATCATGATCTCTTAAAACATCTATGGTTTTCATTTTGAGATACTGAAGTATATACATACGCTCTTTTTTCTCGGTACTATTATGATCTCGAGCCTGAAACTGATGAACAACATAGGTAGCCATGGCAAACACCAACATCGATATAACGATCTCTAGTAAGGTGAAGCCTTGTTCAGAATGATCATGTTTTAATGGCTGCGCCACGTATCGTCTCGCCTGTGATCATGAATGATAAACTGAGCATAATCGGGCACCTGGTAAGGCCCATATGGAATCCGCGATACTTATCGGAAATAAACTATTATCGACTTAATTTTGTTTGATCACAGTAAAAATGATAGGGCACTTATACCATTCTATAGAATAGGTTTTCTTATGGCAGGTCTAGGCCCTATGGCACGATTTAAATAGCTCATATCTGTTGCCAGTTCCATCACCTGACGGTTTTTCATAGCGACTTTACCACCAATAATAACCGTATCGGGGCAACCTGTGACTCTGAGGCCATGAAAAGGGGTCCATGCCGATTGACTAGCCATATCCTCATTTTTTAGGGTGAGCTGCTTTTGAGGATTAATTAACACTAAATCAGCATCATAACCAGGGGCAATGAATCCTTTATTGAAAGCAAAATGACGAGCCGGGTTCTCACATATAAGTTCAATAAGCCTTGGCAAGGAGAGTTTCTTCTGACTAACATAGTTGAGCATTAAAGGTAACATGGTTTGAACACCTGTGATCCCTGACGGCGAGCCAGGGTAGGGTACTGATTTCTCTGCAAGGGTATGGGGTGCGTGATCAGAGCCTATTATCTTCACTGTGCGATCAAATATTCCTTGCCATAGACCATCCTGATGGTCTATGCTCCGAATGGGTGGATTCATTTGGGCTAAAGTGCCTAATTGATCGTAACAGTCAGGGGCAAACAGAGTTAAGTGTTGAGGAGTTACCTCACAACTAATCAAATCCTGATGCTGGCTCAAAAAATTGATTTCGTCTTTGGTGCTAATATGGAGAATATGAATTTTACGACCACACTTTTTCGCTAACTCAACAACCATTTTCGTTGATCTCAGAGCTGTTTCCCTATCTCGCCACCTTTCGTGATCATGGACCGACTGAGCATTATCTCTGAGATTACGCCGCTCTCTTAGCCTTGTTTCATCTTCACTGTGAATGGAAATGGGGAGGGTCGTGTTTAAAAAAATATTCTCTAGTACTTGTGGATCATAGAGTAATAAGTCTCCGGTAGAAGAGCCTAAAAATATTTTAATACCACAGCAACCAGGAATCTGGTGAGCTTCCTTTAGGCTAACTAGGTTATCTTTTGTGGCTCCTATAAAAAATCCGTAGTTGGTATAACTACTTCGCCTTGCTCTCTCTAGCTTGTCTTCAAGAGCTGCCTTTGATGTGGTCGAAGGTGATGTGTTAGGCATTTCTAAAAAGGTTGTCACGCCACCCAATAAAGCGCCTAGGGACCCTGTTTTCAAAGTTTCCTTATGTTCAAGGCCTGGTTCTCGAAAATGGACCTGAGAATCTATCACCCCAGGCATCACCCAATACCCCTGAGCGTCAATGACTTCCGTGATCTCACCCGTAGGCACTGAGCCAGGATCTCTGAGTTCTTCGATAACATGCTCGCAGGTGATAATATCTTTCCTGTGGTGGCCACCTGAGGACCAAACCACTCCTCCTTTAATCATAAGTCTTGTTGTCATAATTTCACAACTTTCCTATATATTGATATTACGTAAATCTAAGGTTAAAACGACACTTGCTATCATTCGGAGCTTCTTGCCAGCTGCAACAGCCATAGCTTAACAATAAATAGCTTAACACTCAACGAAACCATACCATTAAAAAGCAAGAAAAGCTTTTTAAATGTTTAACCTCATGAAGGCATAACCTAGTCTTCCACCCCATCAGATTTCCTTTAGCCAAGTATTTAGGGTCTTGGTGGACTAGAGACGAAAAGTGTGATCACTGTGAAAAAATCCTGATCTCACTGAGAGTGAATGCCTCCTGTTTTGCGACTCAACCCCAAGTTAAAATTCCAGCAGGAATATCTTAAATACCTACCTGGTATGACCCAGTAACCAGTAACTAGATGATTTTATGTTACTTAGTTACTGTGCGATACATCCCAATCT
>JAPOQT010000283.1 GCA_026710525.1 Pseudomonadota bacterium | reverse complement strand
TAGTAAAATGAACCTTTGCCTTAATGTCAGCACGCACCTTATTTAATACAGGTAGTATATGATCCACAAATCCTTGGTAGTAGTTCACATTGGGCACTTCGAGAATTAACGTGTCACCAGAATACTTAACCTCTAATGAGTCAATGTAATGATCAATCATCGCCTTTTCGAGATGTTCCGGCATAAGATCACGCATCCGACTCCAACTGGCTTTGGTTTGTATAGCGGCAGGATCCGCCTGTTGAGACTGGGCTGGTTGCGAAGATCTAACATTCGATGGAGAGGCGGAATATTGGGTCATAGGGTTTCCATCAATCATAAAGGGTAGAGGCGTTAACACAAACTCACATAAATCAAGGGTGTCAGCAACCTATGAAATCCATAAAATATCAAGGGGTTATATCTTCGAAGTGACTTGGCCATGACTTCCCTCTGGCAGTAAATAAGATGATCATTCTAACAAAGACCAGTGAGAAGATGAAGAGGTTTTTCGGTATAAGAATTTTTTGTTTGCAACTATTCAATTTAACTTATTTATAGCTGAATAAAATAATATAGACAATGAAATATTTACATCTTCATTGTAACCGCTTATACGCTATATATAATAAGGATTTTGCAAGATAATTCTTTAAAAAATAGATTTCGTGTATTGCCAAAGACAGAAAAATCATTGACATCCAAATTCAATGGGATAAACTCTCCTTGCTTTGCTTATCAAAGTTTTGTCTAACACACCCTAACAGTTGAAAGACAATGGCTTTTTAAAACACATACTGATACTTACTTCTTAAGTTTGTCGCCTATGTTTTTATTCGCAAAAATGACTGATGCCACACGCAATCTTAATGTCACTAGGTTTGCTATTATCATCGCCATGTTCTTGGTTTTTGCCATAAGCCTGGTATTGGGAGACAGCTTGGCCATCGCTGCCGCCTCTAGCGAAGCCGCCGGTGACAGTAAGTCATTTATCAGCTTCTACAAGTTACTCGCCAAATTATTTAGTCTAAACACTAAGTTCGTCCCCCTTCTTTCAGGTCTTTTCAGTGTGATCCTCTTGGCTATTATTGCTTTAAGATACAAGCGTCACGTCGATCACGTCATTAGCCATGGCCAAATAGAGCCACTAGGACGTTTTTCATTAGAGGTCATCACCGAAACCATATGTGACTTTATGCATAACCTTGGCCGTGACCTCTTTCATTCAGATAATTCCCCATATACCCATCTAATGACAGCCCTGTTTTTCTTTATTCTCATCACCAATCTAACAGGTTTGTGCCCTTTTCTACCCCCAGCATCAGGAGATTTTTCAGCAAATTTAGGTGTGGCTTTGGTCGTGTTTTGTCTCTACAACTTCTGGGGAGTGCGAACACAAGGATTCTTGAGCTACATTAAACACTTCTCTGGACCAAAGGTTCCCATTCCCATCATCGGATTATTACTACCTGTGCTGCTATTTGTGATTGAGATCATCTCCCATGGCTTCCGTCCCGTGTCTTTAAGTTTAAGGCTCATGGGTAATATTTTTGGTGATCACATGCTCGTTGGTGTGTTCACTGGCATGGGGCTCTGGATAGTGCCATCCATCTTGCTTTTCTTTGGTGTGTTGGTGTCATTAGTTCAGGCCTTTGTTTTTTCTCTTTTAAGTGGTATTTATGTAGCTCTAGCGGTATCATCAGATCACTGATACAAGGTTAGTTGTATGCTAGTCTTATTTCGCTCGAGTTTGGTTATGATGTTTCAGTATTTTTATTTTTGAGGAGTTGATGACATGAGTCAAGGAATTGTAGCCCTAGCAGCTGGTTTAGCTATCGCTATTGGTGCTTTTGGTGCGGCAACAGCGCAATCTAGAGCAGCAGCAGCAACTTTTGAAGGAGTTACCCGTAATCCAGCGTCCAAGGATGCGGTATTTACCCCATTTATTCTTGCTTTGGCATTTATGGAGTTTCAGGCAATTCTTTCTTTTATTGTGGCCTTCCTACTCATCCAAGGAATGGGATCTTAATCTAACTCGGACCTCCTGAAAATAACGTAAGCGAGGATTTATGGCTGCTAAGGTGATTGCGATTTCCAATCAAAAAGGTGGTGTTGGTAAAACAACTACGGCTATTAATTTGGCTGCCAGCCTAGCAGCGTCAGAACGACGTACACTCCTGATTGATATGGACCCTCAGGCTAACGCAGGCTCAGGCCTTGGGGTATTAGAGACTGAAACAAGTCAAGATATGTATCATGTGTTGGTGGATGAAACCCCCATTAAAGATATTATATTCCATTCAGACCTTGACTACTTGCACGTGGCTCCTTCTTCCCAAGAGCTGGTTGCTGCCGAGGTCGAGCTTGTCTCTGTCATTGGTCGCGAAGCAAGGCTTGTCGAAGCATTGGAGTCTGTGAGGAACAATTATGATTACATCATCATCGACTGCCCTCCCGCCTTAGGTGTGCTCACGGTGAATGCTCTTACCGCGTCTCAAGGGATGATTATTCCACTACAAACCGAATACTACGCCCTTGAAGGTTTAGGACAGCTCATGAAAACGGTAGACTTAATCCAAAGGCGACTTAATTGCGACTTAAAGGTCGAAGGCATCTTACTCACCATGTTTGACCAGAGAAACAACTTGTGTCATGAGGTGGAATCGGATGTTCGCAAATCCTTTGGTGATCAGGTATTTCAGATAAAAATACCAAGAAATATTCGATTAGCTGAGGCACCCTCATTTGGCAAACCTTGTTTACTTTATGATGCTGCCAGCAAAGGAGCATTGAGTTACCTTGAACTAGCTCGTGTGTTAACGTCTCGACACAATGCGGAAGACAAAAAAAGTGACATCAAAAGCTTGACCAAAAATGAATTATCCAGTACCGTTCATGATCCGCTGTCTGATCAGATCCCTATTCAGGCTAATCATGGACAACGAAAAACAAAAACGCCTAATTCACAAGCCGAAATACCACAGGTGACATAGTCGCTATTCATCTGTGTCTTATTATAGATTTCTAAGATTATCGTTTTCTCAGTCTAATGATAGAACAAGAGGTATGTTATGAAGAGTAAGGTTTACTACTCAAAGTCCGCCAAAAAAGGTGGCCTTGGCCGTGGCATGGCTTCCATCTTAGGTGGCTCTAAACGACCCACTAACGATCAAACCGAGCCTGAAGGAGCAGAGGGGATGGTAGCGGGTCGATACCTGGAAGTTGATATTCATTTAATCTTTCCTAAATCCACACAGCCGCGCACCAGTTTTTCAGAACAAAAAATAGCAGAACTGGCCCAGAGCATAAAAAAAGATGGCTTACTGCAACCTATTGTTGTTACCGAAGAATGGCCTGGACAAAGATATGAGGTCATCGCCGGCGAAAGCCGATTGAAAGCGGCTAAAATAGCTGGCATTACCAAGATACCCGTAGTCGTGAAAGAGGTTTCGGATCATGACGCTTTCCGTTTGGCTTTAGTTGAAAACATTCAGAGATCGGACCTCAATGCCATCGAAGTCGCCCTTGCGTATAAGAAAATTATCGATGATACTGGCATGTCGCAACAAGAATGTGCTCAGCTAGTCGGCAAGGATAGAACCACTGTTACCGGAGCTCTCCGACTATTAAACCTACCTGATACCATTCGCCAAGATATTGAAAACAAACGTCTCACCGCCGGTCATGGCGTCGCCATTCTTATGGTGCCCACAGAAACTGAGCAACTCGAGGCTGCTGAAGCTATTAAAGCTGGTGGTTTGTCGGTGAGAGCCGCTGAACAATTATGTCGTGATATAGCTGAGCAATTAAAAGTTTTATCGTCACCGGAGGAAATAAGTAAATCCCTCGAAGAACTGAAAAAAGACATGGCAAAGCCTGACAAAGAAGAAGAAGAGGCTTTAAATCAGTTTGCTGAGCAAGTCGGTGATTCCCTGGAGGCTAAAGCAAAAATTGTCGGCTCTAAGAGACGAGGTAAAATTGTCGTCCATTATCATTCTCCTGGAGAACTAAAGCGTTTACTCAGGGTTATGGGAGTGTCTTAGTCTCTAAATAAACTGCTTTGAATACAGGAACATCATACCAATGGCCGGAATTAATTTAAACCCAGATCCTTACCTCATTATAGGTCAAGGCACTCTCTTTGCTGTGAGCTACGTTATTGTTCGTCGCTGGATCATGGCTCCTTACTCAAAATTACGTGACCAGCGCGCCAAGGTGACCACTGAGGTCACCTATGATCTGCAAGATATATATGCCAAAATCGAAGAACGAACCAAACAAATGGATGAAACCACGGGGCAGACCTTAAACAAGATTCAAGCAATGAGAAAAACAGCCCAAGAAAAAGCTGTGCAAGATGCCCGTGTTGTCATCGCCAAGGCTCAAGAGGTTTCTCATCAAAAATTTCAACAAAATTCTGAGAAAATTGCTACTTCTCTTGCCTCTGAACGACATAAACTCACTGAATTAGCCCAGCCGTTAGCTGAGCTAGTGTTTCATAAAGTCACTCGTCATTCCAGCTAATGTTTTATTTAAGATTACTATGGACCTCAACTACTTTTCATTCTATTTGCCGGGATTAAACTTTCTTATATTTTTACTCCTTTTTTTCCTAGCTTTTCGCTCCCTGTTCTCTGGCATGGCTCGCAAACAAAGAGAGGTCTTTCTCAAGGCTAGGTCTGATGCTGAAAGAGAGAAAAAACTGGCAGAAAATAAACTTCAAGAACTCCTATACAAAGAACAAGAGCTTGCTAAAAAACTTCAGGCCATGACCGAGCAAGCTCGTGAAGATAGCCGGATTAGGAGTGAGCAAATGTTAGAGGATGCTCGTCTCTATGCAGCGAAACTCAAAGAAGAGTCAGAACGTTACTTACATGCTGATTATTTGTCGGCCAAAAAACAGTTATACGATGAGCTTAACAATATGGTCGATCAATTACTGATAAACAAAGTGGAGCGCCTCAGTACGAAAGCGAAACATGGCTACTTAGGTGACCAGCTGAGTGATCTGTCTGCTCTCCGTCAACAATCTTAACCTTGGGTCTGATGTCCGCCTTTAATAAGATTGATGACACCTCAATTTTAGCTAGGAATCTTGCCTACCGTAGGTTTTTATGAACAACAAAACATCTCGAGAAATCATTGGTCGCTCTTACGCCGAAGCTTTATCCCATAAAGTCTCTTTTTTGGGGGAGCTTGACGTCATCGCTCATAAGATAAGCGAACTCACCCCCCTGCTTTCCCAAGCTCAATTAGTCTGGGAATCACCTACTATTTCGACATCAGAAAAGCTCACTTTTCTGATGGAAATCATGACTTGTATTCGTGATAATGATCGTCATCACCAAGGACTTTTCCAGGCTTTTTTTGGTGTCATCTTGGTTAACGGGCGCATGTCCTATCTTCCAGAAATTAACACCGAGTTGCAACGATTACTAGCCATTAAAAAAGGAGAGAGCTCTGCCTCCCTCGTATTAGCACAAGAAACACCTAAACAAGTGGTGGCACAAATCAAAGAAACCTCTGAGCAAGTCTTTGCCAGCAAGCTAAAATGGCATATCACCCTCGACTCATCGTTAATAGCAGGCTTTAAAATCTCAGTGGGGAATCGGTGTTTTGATGGCTCGTTAAAATCTCGTCTTAATATTTTAAAGCACCATCTTTCTGGATAAGCATATTCTAGAGAGATGTGAGTTATAGGCAAGTAGGAACAAAAATAAAGCAATATCTGAATCATGAAAGGATTAAACGGAATTTATGGACAATATTCGACTAGATGAAGCTAAAAACATTATTTTAAAGAAAATTGAGTCTTTTCATAGTGGTTCAGACCTTGAAGAAACTGGCTCCGTTCTCTCTGTGGGTGATGGAGGAGCTAATGTTTATGGACTTGACCAGGTTATGGTTCGCGAGCAGGTGGGATTTGCTGATGGCTCAAAGGGAGTGGTCTTAAGTCTGGAACAAAATCATGTCGGTGTCGCTATTCTTAGCGGAGTGGGTCATGTTTGTGAAGGTGATTCTGTTAAACGCTTAAAAAGCATTAATGCTATGCCTGTAGGTGAAGCCCTCCTTGGCCGGGTCCTCGATGCCAAGGGAGACCCATTAGATGGCTTAGGGGCTGTGGCAACCACTGAATACGCCACCATTGAAGTCAAAGCACCTGGCATTGTTGATCGTCAATCGGTTTATGAGCCGCTACAAACAGGATTGAAATGCGTTGACTCGATGACACCCATAGGCCGAGGTCAAAGGGAGCTGATTGTTGGCGACCGACAAACAGGCAAAACAACGATTGCCATCGACACCATTCTCAATCAAAAAGGTCAGGGAGTCATATGTATCTATGTGGCTATTGGCCAAAAAAGCTCTACCATTGCTCAAATTGTTGAGCGTCTCAAGGTGGCTGGTGCCCTGTCTTATACCACAATTATTTCAGCTCCTTCCACTGATCCAGCAGCCTTACAATTTCTCGCTCCCTATTCAGGAATATCGATTGCTGAATGGTTTATGGCTCAAGGTAAACACTGCTTAATTGTGTACGATGACTTATCGAAACAAGCCGTAGCTTATCGTGAGCTATCACTACTACTCCGTAGGTCCCCTGGGCGTGAAGCTTATCCCGGTGATGTTTTCTATATTCATTCACGATTACTCGAAAGAGCTTGTAAACTATCTGAAGCTAAGGGTGGTGGCTCAATTACCGCACTACCCATTGTTGAAACCCAGGCTGGTGACATTTCAGCCTACGTCCCAACTAACGTCATATCCATTACCGATGGTCAAATATTTCTGGAAAGTGACCTATTTTTCTCTGGAGTAAGACCGGCTGTGAACGCTGGTCAATCCGTATCACGAGTGGGTGGTGCAGCTCAACTCCCTGCGATGAAGAAGGTATCAGGTACGGTGCGATTAGAATTAGCCCAATATCGTGAGCTCGAAGCCTTTGCACAGTTTGGCTCTGATCTAGACGCCACTACCCAACAAACCCTCAAACGTGGTAAAGTCTTAGTCCAAATTCTTAAACAGCCTCAATATAGTCCTCTCCATATTGGCTTACAGGTGGCGATTCTCTATGCTGCCACTCGCGGCTATCTTGATAATTACGAGTTAAGCGATCTACAGAATTATGAGATGGGGCTTTATGGTGAACTGAGCAATAATCATGCTTCTTGGTTAGACAACGTTGCCTCAGGTGCTCCGCTGAAAGACGATGTTGAAGGGCAGTTAAAAACTATCCTCAACAATTATGGAGAAAGGTTTGTGTCTGAATGCCAAACTTAAAAGCAACAAAAAAGAGAATCGTTAGTGTTAAGAACACACAAAAGATCACTAAAGCAATGAAACTTGTTTCTGCCTCAAAGTTTGCTCGCACCCTTGATCGCAGAAATGATGCCAAACACTATGAAAGCTGCCTTCACCACATGATGTCAGGGCTCATCGCTCAAGCGCGAGTCAAGGAACTCCTTCCTTATCTGCTGCCCCGTTACGTGTCATCAGAGAACTACGTCGCACCAAAGAATCTCCCCTCGCTTTTAATTGTGATCGCAGCTGATCGAGGTTTATGTGGCTCCCTTAATGCCGGAGTCGTCAAGCTCGCCAAAGATATAATTGATGGCAAACAAACCCTTCCTCTGCCTAGCCACAACAACGCCATATGGCAGCAAAGTACCCCCCTATCTTTGCTAAAAGATGAGCTGTTAGATCATGGTTTTTTCGCTGATCAAAAAACAGAAAAATGGGATGTTCTTTTGTGGGGTAAAAAATCCTGGTCACTCGCAAAAATGTTTCTAAGTATGGAGAATGCTCCTCGGGTCCTAAAAAAAGAGAACGCGGCTGACCTAAGCGGTCAGGATGTTATAAAAGATCACTGCGCTGAGTTGCTGGCAGGTTTTGCTCGCGGGTCTTGGCAAAAAGTCATGGTTGTCAGTTCTTGTTTTGAGAGCGCACTCGTGCAACGGGCGTATTCGTCCCTGTTATTTCCTGTTGATTTATGGACCATCTTAGGTGGTTCTCAAACAGAAGAAACAGGTGATACTAACACTACCCTAACAGCTCATAAGGACTCTTTAAGATTGTGGGAACCTGATCCTAATGAGCTAGTCCATTTACTCGCTCAAAAAATCATAGAACACAAATTATTTAGCATGTTACTCGAAGGCTCTGTTTGTGAGCATGCTGCCCGAATGACGGCTATGGACAACGCAACCCAAAATGCTGGTGAGGTCATCAAGGATCTTACCTTACAGTATAATCGCGCTCGTCAGGCTGCTATTACTACAGAACTCGTTGAGATTACCAGTGGAGCTGAAGCTCTTTAAGGGATATATCGTATTTTTTTACTGAAGAGGATGACACGTGGAGAATGAGCGACAAAATAACCAACCAACCGATCAGAAGACTGACCAAGAAATATTTGAGTCATCACACTCAGACCATAAGGAGTATGGTGAAATTGTTCGGGTGATCGGCCCAGTCGTTGATGTGCAATTTAAAGGGACCAATCTCCCTCAAATTTATGAGGCTCTAACACTGAGCAATCCATTTATCTCTGATGAAAAAGCCAACCTCACTTTAGAGGTGGCACAGCACTTAGGAGATCGCATTGTCCGCGGAATTGCCATGGACCTTACCGATGGTTTGTCCCGTGGTATGAAAGTTCAGCGTACCGGCAAGCAAATCATGATGCCGGTGGGCGACAAAGTTCTAGGCCGGATATTAAATGTCACCGGGGATCCTATTGATAATGCTGGGCCAGTGAATGCGAGTACTTACAGCCCGATTCATCGTAAACCGCCAACTTTCACCCAGTTGTCCACCAAAGAAGAAATTCTGGTCACAGGAATTAAAGTCATCGACTTAATGGCTCCTTACTTAAAAGGCGGTAAAATCGGACTGTTTGGTGGTGCTGGGGTAGGTAAAACCATGATCATCCAAGAACTGATTAATAATATCGCTAAACAGCATGGTGGTTACTCTGTGTTCGCTGGCGTCGGTGAGCGCAGTCGCGAAGGCAATGATCTTTATCATGAAATGAAAGACGCTGGTGTTTTAGAAAAAACAGCCCTCGTATTTGGTCAAATGAATGAGCCTCCTGGGGCTAGGGCTAGGGTTGCCCTATCAGCATTAACTGTGGCTGAACACTTTCGCGATCAGCAAAATCAAGATGTGTTGTTGTTTGTTGATAACATTTTTAGATTCACCCAGGCTGGTTCCGAAGTGTCAGCGTTATTAGGTCGGATTCCTTCTGCTGTCGGTTACCAGCCGACCCTGTCTTCGGAAATGGGGGCTGTGCAAGAAAGAATTACCTCAACCGCGAGTGGCTCTATTACTTCGATTCAAGCTGTTTATGTGCCAGCAGACGATTACACTGACCCTGCTCCAGCGAACACATTTGTCCACCTAGATGCTAATACCAACCTAGAACGCAGAATTGCTTCTTTAGGTATTTATCCTGCCGTGGATCCACTCGCTTCTTCGTCAAGAATTCTTGATCCCCAAATCGTAGGAGACACCCACTACAAAACAGCACGTGCCGTGGAAACAACCTTGCAGAGGTACAAGGATCTCCAAGATATTATCGCTATCCTTGGCATGGATGAACTCTCAGATGATGATAAGCTCACTGTATCACGGGCTCGTAAAATAGAACGGTTTTTTTCCCAGCCATTTTTTGTTGCTGAGCAGTTTACTGGTATTCCTGGTCAATTTGTTGAGCTCCGCGATACCATTAAGGGATTCCAAGATATTCTGGATGGCAAGCTTGATGATGTTCCGGAACAAGCCTTTTTATATTGTGGCGACATCTCAATGGTTTATGACAAAGCTAAGGATCTAACATCATCATCACAATAAAGACACGTACCTATTTAAAATAACAGTGAAAATTTAGATATCATCACTCTTTTAACACTGTGCCGTCGTTGATTATTAGCGGAATATTTACTATCATATAGGACACACTATCTTAATAGAATCCTTCATTTATCTTGGGTAAGTTCATATGACAAATTCTCATCTCAGAGTGCTGGTCCACTCTTCAGACAAAGAGTTAGGAAAATTTAATGCTGTTGAGGTTAAGCTGCCTGCTTTCAGGGGCCAGGTTGGCATCAGAGCAGATCACGCCGATTACGGTGGCGCCATGTCAGTGGGTGTGGTGGAGCTTGTCACTCACAGTGACTCAGACAATCAAAGCCATGTTTTTTTTGTCTCCGGTGGGTTTTTTATGGTCCAAAATAATGAAGTCACTCTTTTAACAGAGGTGTGGCAGGATGCCAATCATCTCGATCTATCTCGAGCTGAAAAAGCACGCAAGAGAGCACTTGAGCGACTCGAAACGAGTCGTCATCATGAGAACGTTGATGTCGGAAGAGCTCTCGCGGCGTTAAAAAGAGCCGAGACTCGTCTAGCAATCAGTCAAGATCAAAGACAACGACTCGCGTCGTAATGCTTAATCTAAAGATCTTTTGTGCGTGACTATAGATATAGATCAAGAGAAAGAGTGAATCGTGGCAGGTCACAGTAAATGGAAGAATATCCAGCACCGTAAAGGAAGTCAGGATAAAAAGCGTTCCCGCTTATTTACTAAACTCGGCGTTGATCTACAAGTCGCCTCTCGTACCGGTGGCGAGGATCCAGCCAGTAACCCTCGGCTAAGGATGGCTATTAGCAAGGCTCGTGACGCCAATATGCCCCGTGATATTATTGAGCGTCACATTCAAAGGGGACAATCTCGTCTTAATAGCGAAGAAGAATATAAAGAAAAATTATACGAGGGCTACGGACCAGGTGGCACTGCGATCATTGTTGAGTGCTTAACAGATAACGTTAACAGAACAGCCAGCGAGATGCGTTTTCTTTTTTCCCGTGGTCATGGGCAAATGGCAGGATCAGGATCTGTTACCTGGATGTTTGAGCGTTGTGGTTTGTTAGTTTTTAAAAACATATCTCCCGTAGAACAAAAACAACTCTGGGAACATGCTATCACCCTCGATGCCCATGATGTTACTGATCATCTAAATGGTCAAGAGCTCACTCTTGAAGCCATGGTGCCCACTCAGAATTTTGCTGAAATCAAAGAAGCTCTAGAGCAAATCAAGCCAAGTGAATTTGCTGAGATTATTTGGCACCCTAAGAGTACGGTCGAAGTTGGACCAGAAGACCATGAGAGCCTGACTAAGCTATTAGAGAGCTTGGATGATAATCAGGATGTGCAAGCTGTGTATGATAACAGCTTTTTCATACAAAAAAACCTTAAATCTGATATCATTTGATGCGGCTAATCTCATCTCGAGACGTGTATACTCACTGAGTGGTTATCACCTTGATATGATTTCCCGTTCTGCAACAACTCTGCTCTGCCATATGACAAACCACTTTCAGCAAAAAGGCTGAGATATTGATTATTATCGCTAAAAAAGCCATGGTTTTCCGCAAGATACTCCCCAACTTTATGCCTTCAAATCAGCAAGAGTCGGCTTATGAGGAGGTGTGTGGCTCAAATCACCGTGAACTAGCTTTACTAACAGCACACCAAAATGTCATCAGTGAGGCCTACGAACAACATGAATTGTCTCTTGCTACCCTGAAACAAGCTTTAGATCATCATCAACTGAATCATCAGGTGTGTTATTTGGATGATGATTGGCGCCATATTCGCATATTAGAAAACAACTCAACAGCTCGCTCCCCCTTGCTGTTTATTAGTCTGGGTGGTGACGGGACTTTTTTACAAATGGTTGCCCGGGTGTCGTCAGAGCATTCCTGCGTTTTAGGGATCAGAAGCACTGTGTACTCTGTTGGTTCCCTATGCCAGGCTCGTGAGTCTACCATCCATTCTGCTATCCGTGACTATCAATTAAAAAATTTTACCATTAACAAAGTCGCTAGGATGGTAGCAAAAGTAACTTCCCTAAAAAATGGCACTGTACGCTACACTCCTCCTGCTTTCAACGATATTCTCTATACCAACCAGGATCCAGGCTCTGCTGTACGCTACACTCTTTCCATACAGGAACAAGTCGAGAAACATATCTCAAGTGGTATTTGGTTTTATACCCCACAAGGCTCAACAGGCGCCGCTCAAGCCGCTGGAGCTAAGCCTCTGCCATACGATAGCCCTGTGTTTTCCTTTATTGTGAGGGAGCCCTATGGCGCCCATACTTATACAGATCATGGTTGGCAACCACAAATTACAAGACATGTGACCTTAAAACAGGGGAACTTTAAGAAAAGCATGCCATCAAAAACACATCTTGCTGCTGTCAAACAAGACCATCCTGTGGTTATTAACTTAACCACCAAAGCCTGTCTCATAACTGATGGCCGTCACCACCTTCCTCTTGACCCGGGTGACAAACTCGATTTTTTGCCATATGCCACTCCCCTCAACGTCTTGCGTCTAAAAAACAATGAAATATCAGCACTCTGAGTTATGAAGCATAACCCATGTATGATCTCAATGTTTTTTAGCTCACCAACACCTTGACACACCAACTGTTTCATGGCCAGTACTAACAACACAACTTTATACGTCACACTTTTCTGTGGGTGGCTAAATTTTTAGCTGCTAAATTCCGATGGACTGTGGTGTCTTCATAGGAAATTATTACATTAGGTAGCCAAAAAAATTGTGAGCATTTACACCCTACATATTACCAGAGGCCCCCTTGAGGGCAAGGCCTTTCCTCTTACTAACCTACCAATGACTATTGGTCGTAAACTTGATAAAGGTCTTAGTATTAACGACCATGAAGCTAGTCGTAAACACTGCGCCATTTCAGAAAAAGACAAGGTATATATTTTAGAGGATCTCACCTCAACTAATGGCACATACCTCAATGGCACTCGTATTAAACGCGCTATTCTCAAGGATGGGGATTGTATTTTGATAGGAGGTAGCGAACTTGTTTTTAGTGTGTCGGAGCCAAAATTATATACCATTACGGCTGATATGCCCCAAGTATCATCAAGACTTGGCCATCTCAGTTTGAAATTAGACAACACATCAGATCCATCTGAAATTATATTCCATGAGCCTAGAGAAATTCCCTATCATCCTAATTTGGTTGAATTACAACCAAATTTCGAAGATTCCCTCGCTAAAAATAATGAGCTTTATCAAAAAATCCAAGGCCACTGTGATGACTTTATGCTCACAGAAGCACTGCAAGAAGCCTATTCTGCCCTGATTAAACTTACTGGTGATCATCTTGGTTGTGTTAAACGAGGTGCCGCCTTATCTGTGCTGCATAACAGTTCTGAAATCAAGCCTGAGACGATCTATAACTTTAACTCTCAAAACTATCCCTGTTGGCTTAATGTGAGAGCCTTACAAGACGCCATCAATCACAAACGTCCAGTATATCTTGAAGCAGAGCGCCATGATAACCCGGAAAACCTCCATCGCCTGATCTTACCTGTCATTAGCAGCCATCATGTTATCTCCTTAATCCATTATGAACTTGATAACTCAGAAACCATCGAAAGCTTATCTCAACCATTAAATCACATCTTTTCTCTCACCTGTCGGTTATCTCCCCATATTAATAATTTCCTATTATACCAGGAGCTTGACAAGTGGTCCTTAGCTACCATCAATGCCTTAATGACGGCGATTCAGGCCAAGGACACCTACACAGCAGGACACTCAAGAAGGGTATGTCAGTATTCCTTAGCCATCGCTGAAGAACTAAACCTCGATAGAAGAAATAAAAAACTATTGATGATTTCTGCTTTGCTCCATGATGTGGGAAAAATTGGTATCAATGACGCTATTCTGAAAAGCTCCTCTTTGTTACATCACGAAGAGTACGAGGAAATGAAGAGTCACCCAGAAATTGGTGATAAAATTGTTGCTCATCTTCCTTACTACACCGATATTATTGGCGGTATTCGCCACCATCACGAACGATTTGATGGCACTGGCTACCCTGATGGCCTAAGCGGTGATGATATTCCTTTTTTTGCTCGCATTGTGGCTATTGCCGATGCTTTTGATGCTATGGTTAGCGGTCGAAGTTATTCAGGTTTTATCGAGATCGAGGCAGCTGTAGAGAAACTCACCGAAGAGAACGACGCTTTTCACCCTGAAGTGATTCAAGCACTAAACCAAGCTTTTAATCAAGGCTTTCTCACCTTAAGAACGGGCACCATAAAAAAGAATATGAACTCTATTATGGGCACCGAGATAGGCGAAGACAAGACAGATGATGACATCTCTCATGATCAGCTGAACCAACTGAAAAAAACTTCGTAGTAACGTATAAAAGGCGGGGAGGAGGGCGAAGGTTAACTCTTAATTATCCAGCTTATTTCTCTTACGAATCTTACTAATAGTCTGACAGTCCTTCTTTCAGAGTAAAACCTAAACCATAGTCAGCGACAATATCTTTATTAAAGTAACGCAACCAATAGTTTTGATGATCTTTAAAATAGGTCGTCAACATTAAAATGGTGTTATAAGGTGTGACTTTTTTAGACAGTGGCGGCGCAGAATGAGACACATAATTAAGAGTTAAGGTGCTATTCTTTATGCTCAACTGATTAGTGGCGATCTCCACCGGCATCTCATCGGCTAACACACTGATTTCATCCTCGGTGAGCACCCCACTTGGGACGCGAGTATAAATTTTTTCCCACTCCTTTGGGTTAATGTTGAGTGACGCTGACCATTCTGCTGGCCCCATACCAACAGGCTTCAGCGCTAAGACTTTGACTGAGCCATCTGACTGTTGATAAGCGACCACAGCTCCTAATAGCACGGGAATAGGCTGAGGATTTTTTAAGTAAGACCCAGCTAAGGCGGCATTCATAACTTGTTTGTTTTCCAT
>JAPOQT010000282.1 GCA_026710525.1 Pseudomonadota bacterium | reverse complement strand
CCTTTCTCCTTATTAAAAGGATTAAAAAAATAAAATATGAAGTATCACGGGGAAAATGGCAAAAAATCCGCATAACTCAAACAAATGTGTAGTATTTTTATAACAACATAAAATATATGTCAATTTATTTTTATTTTAATTGCGAAAAAATCTAAGAGCCGCTGATCAGTTAGTCAAACACTTCATCGTTGGACCTATGCGTAGTACTTATGTTAAAGGCTTTGTTTCTTGGGATGTGAGTTTAATATGATCAATCAGATAAACACCTTCAAGACAAACAGAGACAAATAGTATTGTCTCTCCCGAGACAGGTTTTTCGATGGTGGTGAGATCATCACCTGAAAGTATGACCACATACTGACAGCACATGCTATGGTGATTATTTAATTGACCAGTAACATACTCTATGAGTTCAGAGGATGGAATTTGGTGTTCTTGCCACATATCTTTTGCTTTCCTCAGTACTTGAAAAATCAGTGGAGCTTTTTTTGTTCGACTGTCGTGTGACAGTCGTTGATTGCGAGAACTATAAGCTAATCCCGATGGTTCTCGAACAGTTGCGACGGCGTGAATGTGAATAGGGAGCTCGTAATCACGGACCATCCCCCTAATCACCAGTAATTGCTCGTAATCTTTTTCACCAAAAAATACGTCTGTTGGGCTGATAATGACGAAAAACTTCATAATAATCGTACACACCCCAGTAAGGTGGCCTGGGCGAGCTAATGACTGGGGACCATGATTTAATTTTTTAAGCTCGATGAGGGTGTTTTTGGGTGGAAAAGATTTTTGATCAGGGATAAAAAGAACATCAACACCCAGTTTTTTTAGCAGTGATATGTCCTTAGCTAAATCCCTTGGGTAGTGATCATAATCATCTTGTTGATCAAACTGGAGTGGATTCACGAATATTGACACCACAACTTTACCAGAAGAGCCAGCAAGTTTTCTAGCTTGTTGAATGAGGGCAGTATGTCCTAAATGCAGACTGCCCATAGTTGGCACAAAAACAAGCGGTTGGTCTACAGGGCTATGGGCAGAAGCCCCCTGAAATAAACTCTGTTTCCAAGCTAATAATGTGGCCACACTGTCGATGATCTTCATAAGGTGTTACCCAAATTCATCTATTTGTTCAGCAGAGTAAACGAGTTTAAGAGTTATTGAATACCAGAATCCAAATGACGTATAGTAACATCAAAGTCACAGTCAGTAAAAGGGCTATGGTGAGTGTTTGTCCTTTTGTCGTTGATGAACGTGGTAGCTCAGAGTGGGGAAGTTTCTTGAGTATATGGGATAATCCTCGGATGACCCTGAAGAATCCATAGTTTTCTGCGGGAGTCCCTTTTGTTGCTAGAATATCAAGCTTTTTTATAGGGTCTTTCGGAAAACAGGCTCGGTAAGTGAACATAATTGGCTCAGGGTCATCAGCAATGACAGAAGCTAGATTTTGCACGACACCTCGGCTTAAAGCTTCATAAGGTAGTTCAGCAATATGACCGGTTAAGACTTTTTCAATATAGTTTTCAGGTATGTTAGTTACTTGGGCTAAGCTTGGGACATTATAGGATGATAGGGCAACAAGTTGTGATAACCAAGAGGCAAATAAGATCTGGTTTTGTGGGTGCTCTGAAGTAATAATAATCCGTGCTTGATCCCATAGGGTTTCCCCTTGACAAAAAACAGGCCTTGCTTCATCGTCGTAGTGAGTGGTGTCATCATCATTGCGTCCACGACGGTCTGTCTCCACATTGACCTGAGATGTGCCCGGTGGACTATTAGATGGCAGGTCGTGATGATTTTTTGCTGTCATGAGAGTCCCTTTATTTCCCGGAGTTTTTGTTGAGAGTACATATTTACTCGCCGGTTACTGAGGGTCTTGTTCCTCAAGGGTGAGTGTTGGTGGTTATTTCCTCTATCATGCCACGATGAGATAAAGGAGCAAATGATTTTGCCATAAAAAAATTGATATTTCCATGGGAAATGACACCATAGTGTGCCATAACAAACAATCAGTCACAAAAAACTATTAAGTAAGCCATTCCTCCGAGATATTCTAGCCTAAAAATAGTGTTTCACAGAGATTAAGTATTCTTTCGGTTTATTAGTAAAATATGGCTCACCATTTTTCATAGCCACCAAGGAGAGTTTGTCACGGGACTGGTGAGAATTTGCTTTGGATAGGGTGTCATATGGTAACTGATCCCAGTTTAAATAATGAGATCTTCCGATGTGGTCAGTTGCTTTTGGTACCCAGCCATAACCTTTTTTGTTTCTAAGTCAATTTGTTTAATAAGCATAGCCCCATTCTCGTTTGATGGGTTATCACACCATAATAAAGCAAAGCTTGGTTCTGAGGCCACGGATGGTAATGCTTTAATAAATGTACTCAAACAGGCTGCTTTGTCTTGAAGAGAAGTGTTTTGCCACCGAGCAGTTAGGTGTTGATCAAAAATACGGGGTCTAAATTTGTTACCAAGACTCACACTAGCTAAGCTGCGCATCAGAAGTCTGTGTAATGATGACTCTTTAAGCTTGGTATTTTTCCCTGCGCCACGAAGAACAAGTTTGGTGATCCATAAAAGCGTTGACACCTGGACTGTTAGTTTTTGTAAAGCCCTTGAAGTGGTTAAAGGATAGAAGTAAAGGTGATGTTGTTTTTTGTTGTTATGAGTTTGTGAAGACAAGTCAACAGAGTGAAATCCAGCTATACCATGAGATTCAGAGTCATCTAAGAGTAAGGTAAACCGATTAAAAAATCCCTTTAAGAGCTCTGTATTTTGTAAACCAAAAAACAGACTTGATTCAGCAATCTCCTGTTGAATCAGAGCGTAGCGATCAGAGTCGACAAAAAAGTCAAATGAGTCACTCACAAGGGAATATTCTTGTAATAATTGAGCGATTTGTTTTTTTAAGGTCTTAAGTCTCGACTGAGTATACTTCATGAAGTCTAGGACCGATGTTTGTTTTAAAATCTGACTCGCCACCATGAGATTATGCCCTGACAGCTCATCGAGGGCCAAACTGGCAGCAGCCAGAATATGCTCAAAAAGGAAGTCTCGATCAGTAGATTTCGAGGGGTGAATACCAAGGGCAGAGCTGAGTTGATTGGTACAAAAAAGCCAGTTTTCAATTTTTTCCTGATAGGTTTCTTCAGACCATAGACGGTGACTATTGAGATAATGGAGTACGGCAAAAATAAATGGTTGATCTGGCTGGTCATTAGGCAGTAGCGATTGCTGATCAAAGTTGTTGGGTATAGTAGCAGAGCAAGCTTTTTTGATCTGTTGAATGCCCTGACAGAATTTTGTCATAGCTTGAGGAGTATAAGGATGAAGGTTAGCTCTAGCTCTCTGTTGTGGGCTAAAACCTAACTCTTCGAGACGAGCAATACGGAATCGATTAGCTCGCTCTAGCACCTCCCATTCAGGCAGCCACTGAATATGGGCAAACAGGGAAAGGACGTGTTCCATATGTTGCTCTTCTAAAGCACTGATTAAATCAAGAGTGGTTTCGATTATTTGAGGATGATCTGACAAGATTTTATAGTAATAGGCACCTTGAGGTAGAGAAAATAGCTGATCTTGCTCAGTGGTAGGCAAATCTGCCATATCTTCAGGCGAGTAGCCGTGCACTAAGCCGCTAAAAATAAGCACCTGATACTCTTCGTCGAGGGATGCAAAACGTTGATATAAAACCTGTGATGATATTTTGGCATACGGTTTAAGCCATGCAACAGCTCGGTTAATATTCAAGAGATCATCTTGCCACGCATCAAGGTCGAGTAGATGAGTTAACTGTTCTTGAGATAGGTAATTCATAATCGTTAAAAGATTTTCTTCATCCTGCTCGAGTAAGCCAAGATAGAGGTGGTATATAGGTTGATTTTGAACACTGATTCTTTGTAACTGGGTCGAGGTTGATCCAGTTATGCTAGCTATACCATGTGTTTGATTGACTGTCCCCCCAGTGAGTGGCTTAAGATCACTAGGCGTAATAATATCAAGATCATTTCTGAGACGTTTAAAGTATGACTTGAGACGGAAAGTATGAATACCCCGGTCATCAGCTTGGCGGAGAGATAAGGATTGGTTTAGCAAATGAGTGGCTCCAGGTGATGATAAAGTGGCAATGAAGATGCAGAACAAGGTGTTCAAGCATCCCACCACGAGCCAGTATATCTTATGAAGGGTATGAAATCAACGAATCATTCCATGATCCATTCTGTTACTGGCTCAACTCATTTTTTGTCTGCTGAATCCAATAATTACGGTAGTCCTGAGAATACCCTTCCACAGGTATATCAATCATTTCATGATAGTAATACGAAGGTGATTTACCAATTTCGAGGGCCGTTCTTGTTTGTCGGTATATTCTCTCGCCGTAAGCAAAGTAATGTTGATCCTTGAGTCCGAGTAAAATGACGACCCCCAGGGGAATATGCTTGTCAATATTGTGTAGTTCTGGAGAGTTAGCCATAAACCGATAAGTTATATCACGAAACACTTGCATAATAACGCCATCAAGATAATTTTTTTCAACCATCAGTTGCCAATCTTGTAGCCACTCATTTTTAGACCAACTAGGAATTCCAGCTGGAGAAAGGATGAGTTTTTTGCCATGGGTTGCAGTAATTTTTTTCGCCTCTTTGAAAAAAGAGACAATCGCTTCTTGTCTAATTTTATTAGAAAATAACCGACATCCTTCTAGATCGCTAAGACGAGAGTTTAATTCTTGCCAAGAAGCAAAACGAGACTTAAGCTCTGGATTTTTTTCGATTAAAGGATCACAACCGACACTATACGCTGGATAAGAAAAATGATCATCAAACAATACACCATCAATATTATAGTCGCTAACAAGTTCGGTAACTAAATTAAGTAATAACATGCGAACATCAGGCTGCAATAAGTTGAGATAACCAAAACAAACATCGAAGTGACACATTTTCAAGATTTCTCCTTGTCTATTGAGTACCAGCCAATCTTCTCGATTGGTGACTATCTCACCAAGCTGAGAAAGAGTTGGATCACCGTCTTGGTGCAGGACAGCTTTTAAGCCTGACTCAATAGATGGATAAACCGTAAGTCCTTCAGTTTTCGCTAAGGATGTGATGGTTTCCAGGATGTCATCACCTTCATCGGTAAATTTGATAAATCCCTCTCCGAGGTTATTGGTAACTGTCTGACTATTAAAGTAGAAATCTTGCTTATTCCAGATCACTGGAAAAATCCCATTAGCCCCTAACTTTTCAATTTTAGTGAGGCCATGCTTCATCTCTTCCTGGGAATCATAAACCGAGGAATTCACCGATGAAATCCAAACGCCACGAGGTAGTTGAAAGGGTGTTTCTGTACTTATGTATTCTTGAGAAGAAGATTTATTGTAGGAGATAGGTTTTTTTTTTCTGTGATTATGCCTCGTTTGTCTAGCGATCACATTGTCTGCCAGACAGCTAACATCACATAAAGGATTTTGCACTTTAACAGTGGTTGTTGTATCTTGGAAGTTGTCCTTAGATGACGCCAAATCTTCTTTAGGTATTATTACCGGCGTTTGTGTGATCATAGCAGGTTCTGAGCCCTGTGTGATAGCCGATTCCTCAGAGTGACTTTTCGTGTTTTTGCTAGGAAATAGAGAACATCCTAATGGCAACAAAAAGAGCAGGCAACACAGAGAAATATGGATGTGAGAAGAATGTTTTTTTGGCATAGATGTTATGATGTTAATATGTTTTTACTTGTCAATTGGACCAAAGCCATTAATAAATACCGTATTCGTTTAATAAAAGCAATAGTTGTCAGGTCGTGATAAGTCCCTTAGTAATGACACTGTGGCAGCAGCAATAAGAACATGGCCCATGTAGTGCACACTAGAACAGCATAGTAAAACAAAAATATTATTTGTCAATAGCTTGTATTATGTCAATGAATTACCGATTAGCTAAAACCCTTGCTAAACTCAAAACAGACATGGATAAAGTATCATCTGAGCTCACCCAATTGCTAGGCGCAGATGATCCCTTACTAAGACAACCATTTAACAGTTTGATTTCCCCTGTTAGTAAAAAAATAAGGCCACTCATATCCTTGTTATCATCATCTCTCGTTGGTTACACAGGAGATTACAGGATAACTTTGGCTGTGATCAGTGAGTATATTCATATGGCCAGCTTGTTCCATGATGATGTCGTCGACAAGTCTGATCTTAGACGAGGTCAAAAGACTTGTCGGTTACTTTATGGTAATAGCACCAGTGTTCTTGTGGGTGATTATGTTTACGCTCGGGCCTGTGAGCTTATTGCCACCACAGGTAACCTCACCATTTTACAACTTTTTGCTGAAGCCATTAAGATGATGAGTCTTGGTGAATTGAAACAACTGAAGTTTTCTCGTGATTTAAGTGATCATCCCAGGGTCACTATGGCAGAATATCTGGATATTATCCGCAAAAAAACAGGGTGCTTACTGGCAGCAACAGCAGAGGCTTCTTACTGTATGTCGGTGACTCAAGATCCAGGGGCTGGCACCAGCAGTTCCCTCAGTGGTGCTTTATATGAGTTTGGCATGAATTTAGGTGTGGCTTATCAAATGATTGATGATACTCTTGACTATAGCCAAGATCGTGATGATCCCCTGAAGCCTTTGACTATTGATTTCGATGAAGGTAAATGGACCTTGCCCTTACTTTTAACTTACGCAGCATTATCCCCAGGGCAAGATCAAGAATTTTTTCATAATACCTTTGCTCATCCAGAGACAAGATTAGCTCACAAGGGCTGGTTTTTAGAACAAATCAGGGTCCATAAAGCTTTTGAACGCTCCCGGGAACAGGCTAAAATCATCACCCATAAAGCCATCGCCTCCTTGGATCTTTTTCCTCCATGCCAGGCGAAAGATGATCTAAAAAACCTGACCTTATCCCTACT
>JAPOQT010000281.1 GCA_026710525.1 Pseudomonadota bacterium | reverse complement strand
CGGTGGTTGCGTGTTTGGTGGCAGGTATGGTTCATCGTGGCTGTGCTGAATTAGGACTCTCTCTGTTTTGTCGCCAGCTAGGTGGCCATTTTCAGGTGAATTCCCGTGAGGCTTTGTGTGCCAAGTTGCTTCACTGTGTTTATCAAAAAACCGCCAATAGCTCTCAGCACACCCAAGAAGCAGCCGAGTCATTAGCTCGAGAAATGGGTGCTAGCTATTATGAGGTGTCGGTTCAGGAATATGTTGATCAAATGATCACGACGTTTCAACAAACATGCCATAAACAGCTGAACTGGGCTAAAGACTCTATCACTTTACAAAACATTCAGGCGCGTATGAGATCACCTTTTCCTTGGATGATCGCTAACGCTTTTTCTGGCATACTACTATGCACAGCTAATCGTAGTGAAGCAGCCGTTGGTTACATGACCACTGACGGTGATATGAGTGGTGGTCTTGCTCCTATTGCTGGTATAGATAAAAGTTTTCTGCTCTCTTGGCTTGCCTGGGTAGCAGGTGGAGCACTTGCTGAGCTGAAGCTGTTACCTGCTCTTAAAAAGGTTTTAGCTTTGCCACCCAAGGCTGAACTTGTCCCCTTGAGTTATCACCAAACAGACGAGGGTGACCTGATGCCTTATGACGTACTTTCGGTGCTGGAAAAATTGTTGATTTGTGATAAAAGAGGTTATGAAAGCACACGGAATGAGCTTTACCGTAGGTTCCAGAATATACCGAATAATATTCTGAACGATTACTTGACAAAGTTTCAGAAAATGTGGCAAAAAAGCCAGTGGAAAAGAGAGCGATTGCCAGTAGGCTTTCATGTTGATCAGATGAATGTTGACCCACGATCCTGGTGTCGTTATCCTGTGCTTACTGGCGATGCGCAAGGGCAAAGATTATCCATCAAGTAAATATAAAACCCAATAACCCAAGGAGAATAAGACCATGTCTTTAGTATCACTAAGAACAGTTTTAGATCACGCCGCTGAAGGTGATTACGGTGTGGCAGCTTATAACATCAATAATATGGAACAACTACAAGGGATCATGTGGGCGGCTCATGAGCTTGATTCCCCTGTGATTATCCAAGCATCAAGAGGAGCCCGTGCTTATGCTGAAGAAAGTTATTTAAAACATTTACTCCTCGCAGCTATTGAATTGTATCCTCATATTCCTATTGTGATGCATCAAGATCATGGCAATAGTCCGGCCACATGTTATTCGGCTATTAAACAAGGGTTCACTTCTGTGATGATGGATGGTTCGTTACATGAAGATGCTAAAACGCCAGCTGATTTTTCATACAACGTTCGGGTAACCAAAACAGTAGTTGATGTCGCTCACAGTGTGGGTGTGTCAGTGGAAGGAGAGTTAGGTTGTTTAGGCTCTCTAGAAACCGGATCTGGTGACAAAGAAGATGGTCATGGTGCTGAAGGAGTATTGTCTCGTGAGCAACTTTTGACTTCTCCTGAAGAAGCCTGTGAGTTTGTTAAGCTCACAGGGGTGGATGCTTTAGCTGTGGCCATTGGCACTAGCCATGGAGCTTACAAGTTTTCCAAACAGCCGACTGAGGATATCTTATCCTTGCAGACAATTGCCCAAATTCACCAACTACTGCCAAACACCCATTTGGTTATGCATGGCTCTTCATCTGTGCCCCAAGAGCTCCTTGATGTGATCAATGCTCATGGTGGCGAAATTCCTCAGACCTATGGTGTGCCAACTCAAGAAATTCAAAAAGCCATTCAAATGGGAGTGAGAAAAATTAATATTGACACGGATAATCGTCTTGCTATGACTGGTGCTGTGCGTAAAGCGTTAACAAGTGATAAGAAAAACTTTGATCCTCGGTACTATCTTAAAGCGGCTAGGGCAGCCATGACAGAGGTGGTGAAAGATAAAATGGTGGCTTTTGGTTCTGCTGGTCAAGCCGCTGCACTTCGTTCCCAGCTTGGTCGTCAAAAAGGTTAAATCGTGACTAAAAAAACGTCAGATTACTCTACTGAAATCTCCCAGATTGCTCATCGATTACGATCGGCTAAATTAGTTAAAGCAGGGATTAAAACCGGTTTTAAGGTGGTAGAGTCAGCTTTTAGCCGCGCTTTGGGTCGTAAGTCTAAGCAAAAGTCTTATGAAGAACTTCTTGAGCAAGCTATTAAATATTTTGTCCATGAAGCTTCGGAGTTAAAGGGTGGCATCATGAAAGCTGGCCAATTACTGTCGATGTATGGCGAGCATTTTTTCCCTGAAGAGGCAAATAAGATCCTTAAATCCCTCCAATCCGACTCCAAGCCGGTAGCTTTTTCAGTGATGACAAAAAAAATAAGACGATCTCTGGGAGAAGAGCGGTTTTCTCGCTTAAACATTGATCCTCATCCCTTAGGGGCTGCTTCACTAGGTCAAGTATACTCAGCGAAGGTTTTTCAAAACAGTGCTCAAACGGGTCAGAGTCAGTCGATGGCTTTTAAGGTCCAGTATCCTCGAGTGGCTAGTGCTGTTGAGTCAGATTTAGTTCTGGTAAAAAAACTGATGACACTGCTCAAAATCTTTCCTGATGCAGAGCGTTTTGATGGGGTTTATGCTGAGATTAAAATGATGCTTTATAAAGAAGTGGATTATGCGAGAGAATTGGGTAATTTCGAAAAATATCAAGAACTACTTGCGGATGACCCTATCCTCAAAGTGCCAAAGGTGTTTCCAGAGTTTTCGACAAAAACAGTACTTGCTATGGAACATATTCATGGGCGTCGCCTGGATGATCCTGTGGTACAAGGCTTGTCTCAGACCCGAAGAAATCAGTTCGCTTTGGGTTTAATAAGATTATTGTTTCGTGAAATTTTTCATTGGCGAGTGGTGCAAACAGATCCTCATGTGGGTAATTTTATTGTCCAGTTAACCGAGGATGGTTATCCGCAAGATGCCCTCTATCTGCTTGATTTTGGTGCTGTCAGAAAGTTTCCGGTTACCTATATTAACCACTTTCGTTCCCTGGCTTTAGCAGCGTTAGAAAACGACCCTGTTAGGGTGCTTTTATATGGTAAGAAAATCGGCTTTATGATGGATTCTGATAGTGAAGAGCTGAAGAATATTTTTTGTCGTATTGTTTTCAAAGCTGTCCATCCATTTGCCGAGGAGTTTGCTGGTACTTGTGCTCTCAGTGGTGAGTATGCTAGTCATGAATTTGATTGGTCTGATCTGAGTGTGATTCATGAGGTCTCAAAGCTTGCTCGTTATGGGGTGGTTGCCTTTCAAATGAGAGCGCCACCGAAAGAGGCGGTGTTTATAGATCGCAAGCTTATGGGCACAACAACTTTACTAAAAATATTACGAGCTAAAATTGGGCCACGGCGGATAGCTCTTGAGTATTTGAAAGAACCACCATCTAAATAACCTATTTGTGTCGGATGGCAACTGGTGGTGAAGTTTCAAATAAGGTGCGAGGTGTGCTAGCCGAAAAGAGCAGCTGAGTGATGCTCACAATACTCATTTGACAGCTATGTTAAGAGACATTGTCAGGATTCGTTAACATGAGACCAGTGTTATTAATCATCAGCATGGGTTTACCTTGTTGCTTGGCAACCTCACAATTGATCTATCTACGAGTGATGGCTCTGCAGATCAAGGCTATTTCAGCTTGAACCATACTTATTTTGAGCAACATAACCCTAGTTAATGATTTTTACTAACAAAATCATTTTAGCTACAACATGTACTCTGTTGTACCGTGACGGTCAGTAGATCATGGAGAAGCACATTTTGATAGCTAGTATTCATAGGTGAGTGCGGGCTAAGCGAGTAGGATATCAAATAATGATTTTTCGATTTTTTAGCTTTTTGTTATGTTACGTTATGATGCTGGCGGCCTGTAACCCTGATCAAAGCGATACTGATCATGGTCAAGGTATCAACAAAGTTAAGCAAGGGCAGCTCGATGCCAGCGGAAAACTGCTTTCCCAAGAACCTGAGGAAAGCAGTGACCCTGATAACGAAGATCTTGATAACTCAGAGCAGGGTTTGACATTTCGTTTCGATTTAGTTGCCATGAGAGACTATACGAAAGCCACCAGCCCAGATTCTTGTTCTGGAGAAGATTGTCGTCACACAAGTTGGGTGCTTGGTTGTGATGATAGTGCGGGTAACTCCTCATGTGTTTCCCTAGCATGTGTGTTTACCAGTGGAACTATCACTGAGTCTCGGGTACCACCATCAGAAAGTGATACCGCCAGTTCCGATTTCAAAGGTTCTTTTGTAGCAGGAACCATAACTGACGGTCATATTACTTTTACCGTGTCATCAGATAAAGCTAAGAAGTTCTTTCATAATCAGGATAACTATACCATGTGGGTTAAGAGAGTGTGTCGTCAACCAGCTGACTTTGCTCCAGAGTTAGAAGATATTACTGTTATAACGAAGGGTGGCTACTTAGGTTTTTTATCCAGTCTCGGTACTATCTCTCATGCTACAACCACTGGCTGTACTGTGAATGAAGCGGGCAGCTGTGGCGAGGAATTGTGTGATTTCTCTGCTGAATTGCTCGAATGACTAATGACTAGCGACACCCGCTACTCTTAATGATGATGATGGCTGTGGTAATTCTTAAGCTCTCTGCCAATCAGTGTTAGAGATTATTGCGAGACATATGTTAACATGGGATTTTCAAGGTGCGACTATTTAAAAAAGTAAAAATTTTATTTTATATTCCACTGCCAAAGGACGTGCGACAAAACAATAAGCATCCTATGATTCTTCGTCAGAAAGCTTTAACGCCATCACTTCGGCTGTTACGGATCCTTTTTTTTATTTTTCTGGCATGTCACTATAAAATCTATTATTCTCATTTTACCAAATGTGATTTGGCTAAAAAACGGGACTAACAGCAAAAACGAACTCTTACGCAACTTGAACAGGGCTGATCATTTTGCTATCTCAGGATTGCCATTATTTTTGACTTAAAAACCGACTCCAGGAACTGTGCTATCCAAATATCTCATGTGTGAAACTATTTTTAAACTCATATACAGACCTAACAGTCAAGGTAGGTACTAGTAAAGTTTAGGCTGCTGGTGAGGTAAATAGCCATCGTTTTCATATGTGAACTTAACTTTATTTTTGGTGTCTGGAAAACACTAGATGTCCTTTACCCTTACGCTTCTTAAGTGAGACTATTGGCTGCTGTTAGAAATCTTGTCAGCCTTCAAATAGAACCTTTAACTATAATAATTAAAAAATCGATAGTTGTATCGTTTTAAAAAAAAAGGGGGGAATGAGAGTAGTATATTAAAATATCATCATGAGTCATAGTTCATCCTTAAAATCGGATATGAATTATGCCAGAATGTCAGTTTCATGATTGTTAGCGTTACTCTGGAGAGTGAGCTCTTAATCCACCTTTATTCCAGGATAATATGACTCTTCATCATCAAGTGTTTTTATATATTCATCTTCAGGGTATGAGGAGTGATAATCAGGCTAGTGATGCCCATCAGCCCTCTTTACAGCAAAGAACACACATCTATTTTGATGCTCTTCTAAGTCACCTTGAATTTTGGCGAGATTATTTTAACCGTCATCACCTGAAACTTGCTGGCCTGAATTTGGGTGGTGACTCAGCCAGTTTATATGATCGTGAGTATCAGCCACTTTTTCGTTTATTACAGCCCTTACTATGCCAAGATACCCAAGTGAGCTTAGAAGTATCTCCTGGTGATATCACAGTTACTAGATTAAAAGAGTGGCGTCATCTTGGTGTTCATCGATTAGGGGTAGTGGTTCATACTTTTAACCCAAAACTCCTGGATGCTGTTGGGGCAACTTGGGCAAGTCAGCATATTCTTCATGCTCTGAGATCCGCAAGGAATACCTTTGAGCAAGTGGGTGTTGATTTGACTTATGGTATTCCAGGACAAAGCCTTAGTGATTTTGAGCAGTGTCTTAGTACAGCACTTTCCTATGGTGTTGATCAGCTGAGTTTATCCAGTTACTATCAGCCATTAGCTGATTCTTCTAGCCAAGGCATAGACGAACATACGAACCCTTCATTGCCATTGCCGAGTCTAGGAGAACAACTTACTCCATACTATGAGTGTGCTCGTCAAAAATTAAAAAAATCAGGCTTTTACCACGAAGAGCTCACCCATTTTTCCCGTACTCATACTAGTGTTCTTTACTGGCTGAAAGGTTCCTACGTGGCTATTGGTGGTGATGGTCATAGTTTTTTGGATAACAACGTAGCTGGTTTTATTGATGAGGTTCCAGAGTATGGTTTACGTTACGCTTTACCTGCAACCTTGCTGCCCCTTCATCAGATGCCGACTACGGTGAATGATTATCTAAAGCAGGCCAAAGCTATCATTGATATGCGGGATAGAGAGAGTGTTTTTATGGAGCATCTTTTAATCTATTTAAGAACTAGCTCCGGAGTATCACTAGGTTATTTGCAAGACGTATCCCAAAGGTCGCCACAGTGGAGTTTTTTCATACGAGAGCAAATCGCTCAAAAACTGATTATCTGTTCCTCAAATCGACTCACACTTGATCCCAGTCTATGGTTTGATGAATACCTTTATATTGATGAAATACTTAAATCCTTTGGTTACCAGCCATGCTCTAGCAGCGACATCGATTTGCACAGTTCTACTTAATTTCATCAAAAGCTATCCCAGTATAGCAAATAAGGAAGACAGGATAGCTGCTAGCAATATTTAGACAAATAAAAGCATAGAACCCTAGGTAAAAAACTTCTGCTGAAAAAATCATTCTTATCTCGCTTATTCTAAGGAAAAATAGCAGAGGTTACTTAGTGGGGTGGTATTTACAAGACCTGACAAAATATCATGATTGCAGAAATAATAGGGCTGTCGCGCGCGCAAAAAAAGCTGTTATTCAAGTGGGTTGGGATTTTTACTAAGTTTAAAATATTGGCTCTGTTGTCATCAAGTAGTGGCATCTAAACAATTATGCTTGTATTCCTCATTATTATTATTCTTTGCAAAGTCATTCCTAGCTATACCTTCAGATTAGTCAGATTTTGAGAATTTAAAATTTAAATCATATCACTCATGACGTGACACCATATTATTTTTATTTGCATTTTATAAAAATATTTGCTCACTTTGATCTTCTGATCTCAGATATTGAAGGGTTTCTGCAAGTGTCGTTTGTTTTATTTCTTATGAGAAAATAGTATGGCACATAATCAGTCTCAACAAGCCATCACAATTCCACCCAAAGAGCATATTGTCGATCTCATGGAGAATCTTCCAAGCAAATTTTTGATGGAAAAACCTGGAAATCAAAAGCTTTCTTTTGAAGAATTTCTATCGCATATGACACAAAGAAGCTGAAGTTAGAGGTGAGACTATAGGCATGTTAGAAGCCAAAAAAAAGGCTGTTACAGCTTCTCTGAAAGCAAGTGTAAGTGAGGAGTTTATTTCTAAGATTATAGGATGGTCAATCAAAGAAATACAAGGGGTAGCTCGAGAAATTAATATTATCTTAGAATCTGTGAAAGACAAATGTAGCTGACATTTATGTGACCGTCATTTCATCTACTTTTGAAAAAGCTATTTTATTTGTGGTCAAAATGTTTCAAGCATCAGTTTGAGCAGAAGACTATTTGTTTAATGGCAATAGTGTTAAAGATTTATACTACCTTCTACTCGTATCAGTAAAATACTGAAAACATTGAACTCACAAGAACCCTACTTTAGATGAAGTGATAGAAGCAGGTGAATCATATCTACTTTATTAGCTTTAAAGAAAAAAAAAGAACTGACCCACTAAAAAACGAACTGAGTCTGCTAACAAAGATGTTTCTCAGGAGCAACTTTGTATCCTTGCCTCTTCTAATCAAAAAAGAATTCATCAATGCAAGCTAGCTTTAGGTCACTCTGGTTGGGCAAATGGCCTGTTACGCGAGCATTTACCCTGGGTGGGTGTTTTTCTAACATCCAAACGGTTAATTCTACACAGTGATTTCAAAGATTTTCTGATCTCTAACAAAATGGCTATCAAATACCTAAGTAACGACACTTCTTTTTATGAGTGCTCTAGAAGATCTGCCTGAAAAATTACTATAGGCCAAAATCCACCAATTAATCCAGCTAGTATTGTCATTTCTTGATTTCTTGGGGAGTCAATTCTGTCAATTTTGATACAACTGAAATATCAAGGCCTGCAGCCAGCATTCTCGTAGCTTTTGTGACCACACTTATCCTCAAACCTCGGAGATAACTGTCACGAAGAATGCTACGAATATCATCGTTAAGATGCTCAAAGTACCGTTTAACTCTTCTTCTATAGGCAGGCATTCTTCTTGCTAAAAAGCGCTAATTTTTTTTTGGTTAAATGAATGGTGCCATAGAGATGAGTGATAGGATCAATTCATAATCACCAAATAACACCATTTTATGGTTAACCTTGAAATCACAACAGCTACCGAACTGTTGAATAGGCATCTTTGATTCAAAAACACTTTCGAAATCAAAGTAGGGGTGTAATGAGTCATTGATCTGGGTCAATACGCACGATTTCATTAGGGACTGTAATCCATATCGAGCGAATCCTTTATAAATAGCCTCTTGAGCTGAAAATAAGATTGTCCCAAGGAATGGCCTAGCCATATCAACACAGGTTACATGGCTTGATCCGTATTTTTGTTGTAATTTGTCAGCTAATTTTTGGGAGATTATTTGTTTTTCAAGGTCCAAACCAAAAATAATGTTTGTCGTTGCCGGTGTTTGTTGCCCTTGATAGTCAGGGTTTAATACACCACAGATCACCCAACCGTGTTTATGGGATAAGCTGACCTGTGGTGACGAATAAAGATAGCCATGACTGGTCCGCTGAAGCATTTTGATACCACCAATAGCTGATAATAGGTACCTACCCCTTAAGAAACTACGTTTTTTCTCGGCGTGCTTTATCGTCATGAGTCTTGATCGATCATCTTGCGAGAGAAAATCATCCCCTCGAGGTATTGGGAAATCAGGACTTAAGTGATAAATTTTCCATTGAGGTGTGGCTCTCCATACCATCATAGGAGTATTGCTGGTCATGGGGTTGTTTTTTGATATTTTGGGATAAAAATATGTTGCCGAAAAAACTTGAGCTCTTCGATACTCTCTTTAATATCATCCATGGCTCGGTGAGAATTTTTTTTTGTGGGTAATTTTAAGTTAGGATACCAACGCTTAGCTAGCTCCTTAATGCCTGAAATATCAATGATTCTGTAATGAAGGTGCTTGTCAATGTGAGGCATATGTTTTGCTAGGAAACGCCGATCTTGCCAAATGGAATTGCCAGCGATACTATTCTTACCAGGTAACGTGTACTTTTGAATAAAACCTAGGGTTGCTGTTTCCGCTTCAGTCACTGAAATAGTAGAATCTAAAGCTTTTTGGTATAAGCCACTTTTTTGATGATGCTCTTGATTCCATTCATCCATTTGAGTGAGAATAGATTTTGGTTGATGAACCACCAACTCTGGTCCAGTGGCAATCACCGTTAGCTCGCTATCAGTGATGAGAGTGGCTATCTCGAGGATATAATCATCCTCTGGAATAAGACCGGTCATTTCCAAGTCCATCCAAACAATATGATCTGATTGTGCTTCGGGTGACGGTGAGTTCATAAGTTGTCTCGATCGTTAGTGAATGATGAAAAAAATATGGTTAAACTTTACGTGACCCTGTATCATACCCACATGGTAGCATAGTCACGGCTGCACTAGGTTGATGAGTGTCATAAGTCTTATGGGTTCAGTGACATCACAAGAGAGCACACAAGGCACATGATTAGGTAAAATATGCTCAGTAGCTGAGCAATAACAGCATAAGTTTAACACTATTTAAGCCGTTGTACAGTGTGTTACTGTAGCGCTTTATTAGTATGATGAGAGTTAGAAGAGTCTAGATCATAACAAGTTCGGCACCGAACACACGAAAGGAACGTTTATTTTGCATCATTATATCACACATTTACGTAATCAATTCAATCTAGGGCCCACTCAGTTGTTAGTCTTATTATGTTTTATTTTTGCCCTTTTGACTCACCAAGGGATAGCCCAGACCTCTCCCGAATCAAAAAAGTCAGATGAGCAAGTTGCGTCCAAAGAGTCTGAAAAGTCACAAGAGCATGATAACAAGAAACTCGTTAAGATTCAAGGTAAAGTCTACACCCAGTCTGATTTTAAAAAGCTTTTTCCGGGAAGTTATTTTGAACTGGAAAAGCAAGCTTATCAAGCTATGATGCTATCTGTGCAAAAGATTTTTTTTAAAAATGTCTATGAAAAATGGGCAAAAGACAACAAAGTTGATCTTAAAAATGCTGAAAAAGAGTACTTGCAGAAGATGGTGTCCGTGAGCGATAAAGAGGTGAACTTTGTCTTTGAGCAGTATAAAAATGAGCCTCGTTTTCAAGGAATGAGTGATAAGGAGATTAAAGACGATATCCGTAAACTGCTCCGTAGTCAGGCTGAACAAAATCACCAGCGTGAAGTTTTATTTAAAGCGATGAACTCAGGTGATATCGAGGTATTTCAGTCGGAGCCAGTTGAGCCAAGGTATAGCATTGGCATGTTTAAAAACGAGTACGAAAGATATGGACCTAAGCTTGATGATGTTCGACCCATTGAGTGTAAGGATGATGGCTGTCCGATTACAGTCGTTGAATTCTCTGAGTTTCAGTGTCCTTATTGTGCCAGGGTTCTACCGACAACTAATAAGATCCTAGAGCAGTATAAAGGAAAGATTCGTTGGATTGTGAGAGATTTCCCACTTGATTTTCATGATCGAGCTGTGCCTGCTGCTGTCGTAGCTGGCTGTGCTCACAATCAAGGGAAATACTGGGAGATGTATGAAAAATTGTTTAGTGACACTAGGGGTTTAACTGAAGAAAACTTTGTTAAGTATGCAAAGAGTATTGGAATTTATAACTCTAAGTTTAAAGATTGTTTGGCTAAACCCGATAAAATGATTGCCAAGATCGAGCGAAATAAGCAAAGCGGTATGGATTTAGAGGTACAAGGTACGCCTAACTTTTTTATTAATGGTCAACGATTCTCACTCGGTCCAAGTGCATCATCATTTCAGCAAGCTATTGATAAAGAATTGGCTCGCTTGCAAAAAAAAGAAAAATAGGTCGGTTATATAGGATCTTTAATGGATAGAGGATGTGGGGATTATAGATATGAAAGAAAACCGGAAAAAATATCGAGTTCGCTTACAAAAGCCTATTGGAGTCTCAATTTCTTCAATTGGTAGCACATTGTATTATGATTTGGTCACAGATGACATATCAATTTCAGGGTTCTTCTTAGCTTTTGATTCACCTTCTCGTTTCCCTTTTTTATCATCATCCATTCTTGAAGTGTGGATGAACATTCCTGGCGGCGATAAACTGTTTTTTAACGCAAAAATGGTTAGGGTAGTGAATAGTGATTTATTAACTGTGGAGTCTAAGAAAAAAGGAGTGGCTATTCGGATTATTCAAATTAATCCTGAGGCAAAAGAGGCTCTGCAAGCATTTATCGATTTATGTGCTAAGAACAACGAGCAAAGAAAAAGTGAGAAAAAAGAATTGTCACCCGAAGAACAGCCTTCGTCTCAAAGTTTGCCAGCTGCTTAATGAATAGGGGGGTGTTGTGAATTGGCAAGCAGTAAAATTAGAT
This sequence comes from Pseudomonadota bacterium, assembly GCA_026710525.1. Classification (GTDB taxonomy): domain Bacteria; phylum Bdellovibrionota_B; class Oligoflexia; order Oligoflexales; family Bin106; genus Bin106. Next base: position 1,681 of record JAPOQT010000281.1, on the reverse strand, counting down.
CCATCATCCCGGCTTTTTTATGTCCATAATCTTATGTACATTCACCTCGGTCACAACTATAAGATTGAGATCCAAGAATACCCAACAGGAGAGTTCATTGGTTTTATTGAGTCCACCATTGATCGTTTCCAGCAGTTCTCTCCTGTGACTTCCGACTCCCTGGCATCATGTTTGCAAAATTTAGTTGCTAGGGTGTCAGAATCATAAAGGAACTAGCGGTCAGCAAACTCCTCTAGCACTCAACAGATTTCATCGCGAGAACAGTCTTTATTTGTGAAGAATACTAACGATAAAACTAGTCATCACTAAGCTTTTGGGATGAAAATCCTTGGTTATCAGCATCTGAGGATTCATAGGTCACGTCAGTGACTTTTTTGAATATAGGATGAGACCATAAAGAGCTCAGAGATTTGTTAGTTAGGGCAAGACGTTTGAGTTGTGGGTTGAGTGTGAAGGCCATTTGTAGGTGTTCGATGGCGAGTTGCTCTCGTCCTTGCTTGGCTAGGATAGAGCCGAGATCATAGAGATAATTTGCGGTGGTGGATGATGGACCAGAAGCTAAGGCGTTTTGTGTAAAATGAAAGGCTTGATTTAAATTCCCAAGTTCTTCATAGGATCGACTAATCATCTGATAAAGTTGATGATCATCTGGCGCAAATATAAGGGCATCACTCAGGTGTTTGATGGCTTGTTTATTTTGGTGACTGAGTTGATAACTCAGTCCTAAGTATTTATGGGTTTTGGTTATTTGTGGTAGTTGTTGTGTTAACTTGTGGAGCAAGTCTTGCCATGGTTTTATCGAGAATTGATTCTCGTACTCGGCCCTGAGCATACTAAGTTTACTTGTGGCTTCAAGGGTACTGCTTTGATTTTGGATAAGACCTTGCAACATCTGGATAAAATAGTGTTCTGCTTTGTCGGTTTTTTTTTGATACAGGTACCCTAGTCCTTTGAGCCATAAAAACTCTGAATATTCATTACTCCATTCATATTTTCCCTTTGTCACAGTAAAATCTTTGCTTTTTTGATATATATCTAGGAGGGTGAGAGCTTCGATCGGTTTTTTTTCTAGCATAACCGTGGCAAGGTTGAGAGTGATTTGTGGCATTCGTAAGCCACTATCAAAAGATTTTTGATAGTATTTCTCACTGAGATTATATAAACCATGATGAAAAAATATCTCAGCTTTCAGATAGTGAAATAGTGGCTGCCATTGACGATTATTTAGTCGTGTTTCTTTTTGATGAATCCAAGAAGACGCTTGGGCTAACGACTCGGTTTTAAGGAGTGGTAGGATAAGTTGTTGGTAAATCTCACTTGGCAAATCATCGTCTTCAGTGAGACGTTTAATAAACTGTTGTTTCTCATGAGCGAGCCCTGGAATATCATAAGCGAGCATTTTAGTTTGAAGATCATAGGACTCTCGGAAATAGGGCATCTGAGAAAAACTGGCAGAAATATCGGAGAGGTTTTTCCATGTGCTGGCCAAATCTTGATGATGGAAGGCAATGTTGGCCGATGCCAAATAAGTTAAAAAATGACTGTTATCAAGTAGGGTGATCTGATAAGCCATATGCATGGCCTTTTGCCAATAGAGAGACTGACTGCTCCCCCAAGGAAGTTGCTCGTCATGGTGGTCTATGGTACTCATTTTGAGATAATAAAGACAAAGTTGATAGTG
>JAPOQT010000280.1 GCA_026710525.1 Pseudomonadota bacterium | reverse complement strand
TGACGGACCATCGTTGATGAAATGTGACGCCAAGGTGAGGGAGTAGGGATATATATGGTCTTCATTGCTGGGTAAAGAACTTTTTGGTTATCAAACAGATCTCTTTCATATTCGAAGTCTTTTGATGATCTTAACCCTCTAATCAAAACAGAAGGTTGATGAGATTTCAGCAGATCTACCGTTAGGCCACGGTACGCTATCACCTTGACCTTGCTAAGCTCTTCACAGGACTTGGTCGTAAGAGCCACCCGGGTTGCTGTATCAAAGAGGGGTAAGGCATGTTCCCCTTGACCATCAGATGGATCATGGACGGCAACTACCACCGTAGAAAATAACTCACAGATCTCTAAGATAACCTGGAAGTGTCCCAAGGTTAAAGGATCAAATGTTCCGGCAAATATGGCGGTAACCGCCTGATGACTTTGATGATTGAGGGTTTTAGTTACCATACTCTTATCCTGCAAGAACTTGATGAAGTCGTCCGGTGACTTGAGCAATTATGAGGCTGGTGTTACCATAAGTTTTCGTTTTTATGAGTCGTAATATCTCTGAGTGTACCACAGTAGACGAGGCATCATCTAATTCCCTTGTATCCACTTTCATGAGAAACCAACCATGTTCTTTCAGGAAAGATATGGGAGTACTTACGATTAACTGCAGCCATTTCATCGACAGAGGGTAGGGGGGATCAGCCCAAAAAATTTGAGCGTCAGCCAGGGTTGGATCCATGTTGTCCATACGAGTAAAAAGATCTTTGTTGATCACGGCCAACCTTGGTGGCAAGGTGCTACCGGGTAGTCTCCTTGATTTGATAAGACGAATGTTATCTTTGAGAATCGATAGGGCCATAGGATGATTGTCAAAAAATAAAACTTTTGCTGCTCCAGCACTAGCAAACTCCATGCCCATAATCCCTGTGCCAGAGAACATATCCCAAACGACAGCGCCTGGGATACTATCCTTCAGATAACTCACCACACTGCCTCGCATTATGCTCGGCGTCGGTCGGACTTGTGTATCACTTGGTCTTCTAAGCACTGTATTTTTGTACATTCCTGATACGATCCTCATGGGAATACCTACCCTTGATCACTTGTGTGCTTGCTTAGGAAAAACGAAGTTGTGACGAATGTTGCTCGAGTAGTTTTTCGCTAGACTTTTCTAGCATCATATTGCGTACTTGCGCTCGAACGTAAAAAGTCAGATCATGCCAGGTAATTTCTTGCCAATCAATGGTAAGATAGAGATCTTCACCCTCATCAAAATAACATTCAAGATATTCATCTAGATAGTTGAGCAAAAGATTAGCGGTATCTTTCACTGTGTGGGAAGAGTTATCATTCAAAAATGCCATGGTCTCAAGGGGATAATGAAAAGAATCATCATCATTACTCAAAATGAGGGTGACGAGTAATTGCTCACGACTTTCATCGTAATCATAGGTCATATCAAAACATCGATCTCGTAAGAAAGCAGCATACTTTCGATTAAAAACGTCACAGATAATAGCGCGCTCAAGGGAGGTGATGATTTGGTTTTTTTTATTGTTTTGGCTTAGGGGTTTCATAAAACAACCAGGTTTAATAAGCTTTTCGATCGTCCAACCACTCATCCTAAGAGTAACAAATCTAAAACAAAAATCATAGTAAAAAATGTGATGGTTATTAGGGTGTCATTTATTTTTAAATGACCTCGCTTATATCATTGGTCTTTAGGGTGGAATATGATAAAATTTTTATCGTTATTTTATCAGTTTATATTGTTATCAGACAAACTGATGAGTAGAGAAGAGTTTAATAAGAAGGTAATAAAATATGAGAAAAGATCATCCGTTAGTGGTGGTACTCATCTTGATAACTCTCGGTAACTGGTTAGTGGGTTGCCAGCATTTTTCTGGTCATGATAAAATTGAAGAATTTATTAAGACTCGAGTCGAGATCATAAAATCAAAAATCGATAATCATGATATTATGGGAGCCCAGATGGATTTAACCCCATTACTGCGAGAGTTTCCTGATCGTGCGGAGCTCCATACCTTGTCGGGTTTTATCAATATGACCCTCGGTAATCATCAGCGCGCTATTGAAAAAATGATTGACGCCCACGAGTTAGAGCCGTCACCCGGATCTTATCTCAATTTGAGCTCTGCTTACATTGCCAGTAAACAATTTGGTAAAGCACGAGAGCTTATTAAGCAGGGTATTCGATTGGGTAAGGAAGAAAATTTTATCCATCTCGGTCGATTCTATCATAATCTAGGCTATGTCGATGAAATAACCGGCAAACATAAAAGAGCGATCGAGCAGTATAAAACAGCTTTATACCATATTCCAGGTTATATTCTCACCCTTGATCGCTTGACACGACTTTTAGAACGAATAGATAGACACGATC
>JAPOQT010000279.1 GCA_026710525.1 Pseudomonadota bacterium | reverse complement strand
TATCCCAGTTTCGACAACCAAAGCCACCACCACCACGAGGCTCCGGGGATTATCTTTTGTCACTCTTACCCTTGGGTTTACCACAAATGAGACATGATAAGCAGAGCTATTGTGTGTGCTATCTCAGTGTTTTCAAAAAATTGTTGTGTGCACCGGTACATGTGGCAAAACAACCACCACATCAATGTTGTTCCATGTGTTTGCCCATTGGCAACCAAGTTTAGTTTTTGGTGGCAAACTCAAAGGCAATAATCGCAGCGGGTGTGTTCAAGGATGGGTGGATTTACTGGTGTTAGAGTCTGATGAGAGTGATGGTAGTCATAGGCTATTTCAGCCAAATATTGGTGTTATTACCTCATGCTCACCAGACCATTTGGAGTACTATGGCTCACAAGAGTCCCTCATCGAATCGATGGTGACTTTTGCTTGTCATACCAAAGAGCTACTCGTTCTTGGTTATGACGATGAGCATATAAGGTGCCTCTATCATCATTTAAATCAGCTGTATCACCAGAGCCAAAGTGACCACTCCTCTGTCGTTTTGCCTCAGCAGATGATTTCAGTAGGGTTTCATCCAGAGGCAGACATTGTGATTAACGTTTTGGCAGTCACCCAAAAGGGTAGTCGCTTTTCCCTTGAATTGAATCAAGATTTATCGAAAAAACTTGGTTATAGCCACAGAGTATTACAGTGTTTTCCTCAGGAGGTATTACTACCTGTTATTGGCAGACATAATATTCAAAATGCCTCTTTCGCAGCAGTGAGTTACCTTCTTGATCAAAAAGAGGTGACTCATCATCAAATAACAGAAATTTTTCATCATTACCCAGGTGTTCATCGTCGATTAGATGTTGTTTGGCAGCGGGACAACATGATGGTGATTGATGATTACGCCCATAATCCTGAGAAGATTAAGGCGGCCATTACGGCAGTTTCAGAGGCATATCCTGATGCCTACCTAACGGTGGTGTTTGAGCCTCATAAAGAGAACAGGGTGATGGGTAGAAAACAAGCTTATTACGAGACCTTTCACGGTGTGAATCATTTGGTGATAGCGCCATTATATGAGCCTAGTAGTGACTCTCATTCATCTCAAAGCCTTTCCTTATCCTATGAGCCAAAAACCTTTGGCCCACTGATTATGAAATTTTCACAAGTTCGTCGTCTATCTTATTTAACTGATTATCAGCAAACTGGACGAGTTGTTTTTGCTGAGCTAAGTCTGCTTCAGCAAAGACATGTTATTCTCGTAATGGGAGCAGGTAAGAGCGGAGAAGCAACTCAAAATCTTCTATCCTATCTCAGCCCTACGTGATATGAATTTTATCTAGATCGCTCAACCTAATGAGTTGATGCTATGGGGAGTATGTAAGGAGCTATCATGGTCCTGACTTTAACATTTCAAGCTGAGCAAAAAATCCTAAACCACTTGAATAACAGTTTTGCGCAGGCAGTTCTTAAAAGCACACACGACAGTCCTATGATTTTTAGTGATGATATTTGGCTCTGTTGTCATCAAGTAGTGGTATTAACAATCATGCTTGCATTCCTCATGTCTCTCAGTAGAATGGATGAGGAGGAGGGTTTGATGGATTTAAATCAGTTGGTTGCTTTGCTTTCGCGGCAACAACTCGCACAACTTATAAATAGAAATACTTTCTCAAGATATTTTAAAGTCTAAAAATTCTTGAGGGCTCATCTTTTAAAACCCGCTTGTTTATTTAGGGAAACTATGTTAGGAAGAAGGCTGTCTATTGTGGTAGCAAAAGGAATCCGTCTTTAAAGGTGATGTGTTAAGTCATTCATAAAGCAAGTGAGAGGATCAGATATGTTTAGTTATTTTCCTAGATTAGGTGTGCTGCTTTTATCTGCTGTCATGATGGTAACAGCGGGAGGCTGTGAGGATAAAGATTTGGCCGAAGGTGCAGCAGCGGTGGCTGTGGTGGCTGGAGTTGTAGCTCTGATATCCATTAATAAGTTAGAAGAAGGATCTTCATCTAACGATGAATCCCCGGCTGGTGACCCTGAAGTCATATGTCTAGCTGGTTATTATTACGATTACCATGAAGATCGCTGCCGCAAAGGAAAGCGCAATAACACACGTGATAGGAGGTGTGATCAGGGTTATCGATATAATCCCGCTCGTGGTCACTGTGTTGATGATGATGGATGGACTCGTCGTAGGGGAGCTTATGGTGCTAAAGAACAATGCCGCACCGAACAGGTATGCAAGGTTTATTATGATCGCTATGGCAGCAAAAAAAACACCTGCAGAAACGAATATGTTTGTTATGACGCAGGAACGCCGTGGCATTATCATGATTCTGCCACCCATCAGCATAACCATACAGAGTTACAAGATCATACTCATTATGGTTCGAGGTCTCATTCAGGTGATGCATTAAAGTACGATCTTACTACGATCTTAGACAGTGTAGCTTATGGTGTGCCAGCTCTTGAGCTGATTTCAACTCAAGATTTTTCTTATGTTTTTGAAATGTCGGAGCATGCTGCTTCGGATCTTCTTCAAGCTTTAGATCGTGGAAGAGAAGGTGACTTATCTGCGCTAGAGAGTCTTGGGTTTACGCGTAAAGTGCTTTGGAGTATGACTCGTGGTACGATGCCGGATAAAAAAGATTTACATCAGATTTCTCAGTCTTTAGCTCAGGATCCTGAAAGCACTCCTGTGATGATGACGCGTTTTATTACCACCGCAAAAGAGCTTGCGCAGCATGAGAGCAGTTCAAGGTATGTTAGGACCATGGCGCTGTCAGATGAGAGATGAATTCTTATGAAAGCAGTAACCATGAAAAATGAGAATATTGCGATGATAGTCTGACTGCTTTCGTCAGGATTTACCTCTTGGCGATCATCAGGCGTTAAAGGCTAGGTATGAAAGCTCCAAAACGCTTCTATGGGTTGATATCTATACTAAAACCCTCCTTATCTAGAATCTAGATGCTGCTTCCCGGTGGTGGCTTGATCTTATCTGTGTTCACCAGGAGCTAGGTTTGTGATTTTGCCTGGAGATCCTGAGGTAAAACTGGTAGAGCTGGTACCATCGGTTTCAGCTTCGCATGGTTATTGGCATCCCAGTTATCATCCTCAGCTTTAAAGGATCACTGCAGCTTTAGTAGCACCTGATTGTGACGGTAAGAACATGGAAGTGGTGTTATCAATAACCAAAAGCTGAATTTTTAATCCGCTTTCTGTTCATTTACGGTAACACGATCAATTTTGGGTGGCTTTGTATTAATATAATCTATGATCTGAATAGCTACATTGGTAGGTTATTGTGCTTGGCTATACTTTTAATCTTCTCAACGCCAAGATGTTCAGGGCATTGCTGAAAAGCAGAAATGTCAAGAATCATGAACATAAGCTTTTCCATAGGGTCACCCGGAAGAGGATACATCCCCTAGTTTGTTTCCCGTTACGAAAGTACTTTTGATAATAGCGAGTAGTTCTGCCATGCTTCCCGTACTCGAAGGGTTTTAAGCTAGAGAGCGAAACGACATGAAAGTGTCTTTCAAGTTGCCGTGAGCTTCGTCTTTTCTACCTGGATCATAAGCACGGCAAACTTAAGTACTTCATTAAGATCATCCTTCCTTAAATTTTTATTATCGCTCAAATATCAGGGCAGATTAAATGAAAATGACTTTCTGTTCTGATCGATATTCAAAATATAAACGTCGATTTCGAATTAACAGTAACTTTGAAATGTTCAAGTCAAGATGATCCAAAAACCTTTGGCGCACTGATTATGCAATTTTCATAGGTTCGTCGTCTGCCTATTTAGCTGATGATCAGCAAACTGGGCAGGTTGTCACTGCTGAACTAAGTCTGCTTCAGTAAAGACATGTTATGCTCGTAATGGGAACAGGTAAGAGCGGAGAAGCAACGCAGAATCTTCTATCCTACCTAAGTCCTACGTGAATATGAATTTTGTTTGGATAACTCAACCTAATAATCAGTTGACGCTATGGGGTAGGTAGGGAGCTATCATGTTTATTCGCCGTCATCGCCGTCAACTTCTTACTGGGCAAAAGCCGAGTAAGTACCCACGAAGACATAGTCAACAGGGAGCAAGCTGGTGGAGTATCACAGGTGTTCGTCACTGGATGACGGGGACGAGGTTTCGATATTACGTTCTACCTAGTACGATTGGCCTAGTCCTACTTGGATGTGTGGCATATATTGTTATCCTGAGAAGTGAATCACTACTCACCCCTACCTTACCGGAATTACTTGGTATGAATCCTAGTCATAGTAGTGATGCCAGAACAATACCAACTTTAAAAAAACTCATAGTTGCTCGTGATGGCTCCCAAATCATTCCAGCGACCAACCATTGGCAAGTATCTGTAGAATCGGATCAGGATCTCACATCACATGACTCTTCTTATCAAGATATCACCGAAGCGAGTCTCAAATTTTTACGCACCGCTCACCGAGATGAGTTAAACTTTTTAGCCCGTTATCTCACCTATGAATCCGATTACGATCGAGTGATTGTGTCCCGGAGAGGGCCAGCCAATATTGTGGTTAAAGTAAGTGCGCCAAAGCCTATTGCTGTGATTCAGGCAGATAAGCTTAGGTATGTGTCTGAGTCAGGTCAGATTTTTGGGGTCATAAGCCAAACAGCACCAAAGCTCACTCGTTTCAGTGGCGTTTTTGATGATAGCATTCCTGTGTTTAAGCTTACGTCACATAATAAACTCATTGTCTCTGAAGAGATTACCACCAAGTTGCGTCTGCTTATTGATCTCCTATTACTCGTTCGTGATAAAGGGTTTCAAGTGATTACTCTAGATCATCATGCGTTTCGTGGTGTGAAAATGGTGTTAGCTGGTCCGACACAAGTCACATTAGGTCATCCACCTTTTAGTAAAAAAATTTCACGATTAAAGTCACTGTTAAACCAGGCAGAAGATTCCCATAAAAAAATTGAAAAAATCGAACTAGATTACAAGGGTAAGGCGGTGATTAAAACGGTGTCACAAAAATTCTGAGAACTGTCATGCTTGAACGATCTCATCATAAAGTTTATAGCCAGGAAGATGTGGTTCCTATTCGGAGAAAACGAGAAGGACACAATACGACCCACATTGGCGGGGTGTCATGTGGTGACATTTTTGCCCTTGATCTTGGTACGACGAAATTTTGTCTGGCGACAATCCAAGCTACAGAAAAACATGAAAAACCTATGATCCAGAAAGCAGTCGTGCCTTCAGGTGGTATGAGGCGGGGAATGATTTGTCATATGGGAGAAGCCCAGAAGGCACTTGATCGTTTAATGTACTTAGCAGAGAAAGAGTTTGCTCGAGATATTAAACAGGTTTATTTAGGTGTCGCTGGTTCCCACCTTCGCAGTCGTATTGCTCATGCAACTCTTGATCTCGGTGGCGACACCATCACCAAAGAAGACCAGTTATCCCTTATGAAAAAATGTGGTCGTCCTATTGATCAGAACTATGAAGTATTACATAATATTCCTATTCATTATCAGGTGGATTCCCGGGAGTTTGTCGATTGTGCCACAGGGTTTTCAGGAGACTTCCTTAAGGGATCATCATTTGTGATTGAAGCTGATACCAACTACCTTAGGGACCTAATTCGGCTGTGTAATATCTGTGGTTTAAAAGTGAAGAAGCTCTATGCAGAACCTTATGCATCGGCGTCTGTGGTTGTGCCATACGAACAAAAGCGTCAAGGTGTGGTGGTGGTTGATATTGGTGGCGGTACATCTGATGGGATCGCGTTTAAAGATGGTAAGCCGGTGAAAATGTTTACCATTAATGTTGGTGGCCAGATTATTAGCCAAGATTTAGCAACATGTTTGAGAATCAGTCCCGAAGATGCTCATCAGATCAAACATTATTTTGGTCTTAATTATATCGCTGACAGGAGTGACAAGCAGGCAGATAGTGGTGTCACTGTTTGCCAAAGGTCCGGTCGTCAGGTGACGGTGACAGCAGAGCATGTGTATAAAATCTTATCATGTCGCGTGTCAGAGTTGTATGAACTCACGAAACAACAATTAGGCGATATGGCCGGCTTACTTCATTCAGGTTTAATATTAACCGGTGGTGGAAGTGAGTTGGCAAGTTTAAATCAATTTCTCGCATGGGAGAAGTCGGTTTATGTGTCGCAACAAAAACCGTCATTACCGAAGCTCACTAATCAAACGTCTCACCCAGATAATCGCCTGTCTGAGTCAAGTCCTTATGCCACCGTGTGTGGTCTTTTATACCTGGCATGGCTTGATGTGCAAAAAGCGCCGCCAGTGACCCAAAAAGCAAGTAATCAAGATCGGAAGAGC
>JAPOQT010000278.1 GCA_026710525.1 Pseudomonadota bacterium | reverse complement strand
TCCTGATCTAAAAAATAAAACCTTAATGAATCCTCTTGATCGTTGATTTCTTCAAGTAACTTAAACTTAAACTGTGTCCAATGGGTCAAGGAAATAGTACATTCAAACACTGAATTTTGTACCCTAATCCCATAATCTTCACAAGTTTTTGCTACTCGTCGTAATCTTCGAGCACCACCCTCATCCTTCGTAGACACATCATATACTATCAAAACAAACACAGGCTATTCCCAAAAAATGAACTAGAGTAAAAAAGGTACATAATGAGGAATTTCTCCTCTTAAAAACCTGGATAATAACCTAGCTTGCACAATAAAAAGATGATCAATATATATCTTCTCTTTAAAAAGTTCGTGCTTTATCATAGATTGTTTTCTTTTTTGCCAACCTTTTATAATCGTTTTACGCCCAGGATCTGTTAACTCCACAGCTCCTCCATCCGTCACTTTAAAATGATTTGGCTTGATTTGTTCTCGATTAATCAAAGTAATGGCTAATCTATCTGCGATCGGACGAAACTCCTCCATTAAATCTAAAGCTCCTGCCGGTTTATTAGCACGTGTTGCATGTAACCAACCGACATAAGGATCAATGCCAGCCACACTCAATGCTGTCAAACATTCGTTACGCAGTAATGCATATAAAAAAGATAACAAACAATTAATATAATCACGTGGCGGTCTTCGAGTGCGAGTATGAAAAGCAAAATCATTAACTTGCCTCTTTAGCATCAAGGTAAAACAGCCAAAATATATCAGCGCTGCTCGACCTTCAAGACCGCGAACAGGATCTAATGATTCCCTAACCGAGCTAACCTCAAGTACGGTCTCTATCTCTTTTTTTAATAGATGAATGAGAGATGCTAGGGCATCAATACCCTTGGTAAGCTTATACTTTATTTCTTCACTTTCCGACTCTCGTCGAGCCCTGAGAAGATTGATTCTAGAGTTTTGTAACTTACCTAACACAAAAAGAATGGCAAGATCTCTAGCCGCTTGAGGATCATCGGATTTAGCATATTGAGATTTCCGAACAAGATAACGAGTATCATTATGACCTATCACCTGACCGAGAAAAAACGAATTTCTCGTGTGAAAATGAACAGACACCTGATTCTTTAAACAAAGATACAAAACACTCGGTGTAATACGAATCTGACCAAATACACAAATGCTCTTTAGAGTATGCACAGGAATCGTCATAGTATTATTCTCTTCATCCTTAATATAAAGAGCTAATCTACGTCGAGAAACCACGGTGCCTGGAGATGTTAAATAAAGAATGTTCTGATTAATTTTCATTATTGATCCTGAATAGCCATCTAACAACTCCGCTTAATACGATTCCTTTAGATCTCTCGGAGTAAATAAACTATTTTTTTTGTGATGCCATGACGTACGGTCTGTCACTTCAGGAAGGCAATGCTGATTAACCGAGCATCCAGGACATTTATTTGAATGTATTGCTGAAGGAACTTGCTGTGCCCTAAGAAATTGATGCATTTCGTTGATCGTATCTCGGGTGAATCCTCGAAGTTTTTCAGTTAAATCCACTTTACGCCGACGCTTCGACGAGGCATGATAAATAAAACCATGAGAGATCTCCACATCGAACATTGCTTCGAGACATAAGACTTGAGCACATAACTGAACATCATCATTAATATAGGCCTTCATCGCACCTTTCTTATATTCAATCGGTACCAATGAACCGTCACCATGTCGTTCGACAACATCACAACGGCCTCGAATACCTAACTCTCGAGACCACACATAAAGACTGCGCATACAGTCTTTATCATGGACCCTATGAGAGCCTGGTTTATCCACACGCTCATGAAGATGTTTACCTTTAATTGTATGATGGTTATGACTAAAAACCTGTTCAATCGCAATAAGACCAGCACGCCGCTTACAATAAAGGTAACTATTAATTAAACCTATGTTAATTGAATCGTCCATGCTTGATTGTTCCAGTCCACCATCACCACCCATCTCTAAGGGATAAAATCAGTTTCTTTTTATCCCATGTGATGACAGATTACATTTTATTGAGAACAACGCCTTTTGGTAATTCGTTACTCTCCCAGGTATTTGTCACCTGATAATCATCAAAAGATTTTGGGAAAGCAACGCCATCCTTAAGTTTTACCGACACCCCTTCAAAGAGCTTATGGGCATGAGCACAACCCAATCTCGCTTCCCGCATGTTTTGTTCAGTATTATTAGCGTGTTGAGTGCCTACATGCTCAAAATCATAAATACCTCTGACGACCATATCACCACGAGTAGCTGAATGATCATGGGCAAACATATTATTGAGAGCCTCAAAGAAAACAGCCAAATCTTCTTGATTAAACCCTGATCTTTCGGCAAACGCCGGAGATATATAGACTTTCCCAACATAAAGAGCATAAGGAACAATATGTTTATTACCCATAGTTCGTTGTTTTTGCAAATCAGCAACATCGGTTACGGCACATCGAGTAATAGAAATCTCAAGAGGAGTTATTGGATGAAGAGATTGAGCAAAAGTAAACTGTAATGGGCCACGCACTTGTCCCCATGCTGATCCTCTGAGCTCACCTGTTGATAACACAGCACCAAAAGCCCTAATATCATAAAACTTGTAACATAGCCATTCGACGGCTGACTTACCATAATTCTCATCTTTTTTGTTGAGCGATGCTCCTCCTGTCTCTGTAATCGACTGCTCAATATGAGAATTTAACGCCTCTCCCTGTTTCACAAAAATATCGAACCGCGATGAGTTTGTTGGAGGAAAATGCTGCACATAATTACGAATCTTGCGTTTCAAACAGACATCAGTAACTATCCCATGATTAGTATTAGGATCAAGTCTAGGCATATTCCCAGCATCTGGATCCCCGTTTGGGTTACCATTGGTCACATCAAAAAAAAATAAAATATCGTGACGATTAGTCACTGGCAAAGATTGTCGGCTGTCATGATCATCCATAGTTTCTCTCCTAATAAATTAAATAAAATTGCTTCTTTTTTCGTTAATTCCGTTGCTAAGCCTTACATCATTAAGCTGAGATTGCTCTTTGCTCTAGTCGTTGCTATTTTGCTTCTGCTATGCTTGCTTGAGTTGCCGCTTGCTCTTGGTAATATCCCAGGACAAACCTCCCTTGTCCTTTCAGATCAAGAGTGCGAGGAAAATCATCCAAGTGTCGAACAATATCTTGAATGTCACGCTGAATATAATCATCAGCAAAACCATTAGCTCTGTCCGATTTGTCTAACTTAGCAAGGTGATGACGATTAAGTTTCATAAGTAAAGGGAATACTGACTGAGGTGTTGTCATAGCGGTACCAAAATACCTTTCAGCTACTCCACTTCCTTTGAGCTTATAATTATGGGACATCGCTTGGGCACGAGATAGCACCGCTAATAATCGGCCACAAAGATAGCCAGGGTCCGTTAAACGATCGTCTAACTTTGCAGGAATTTCCATATGATTCTCCTTAGTTGATGGGTGAATTCGCCTATTGCGATTAATAATAAGTCTGATTAAAGCAAATCGCGCATGGTTAAATAAAACACGAGAACCATCTTTCGCTAAATCGATGCGTAAACGACTGAGAAGATGATGAAGCAAAACAACTGATGGGGCCTGACCAGTTAGTGCTGCTAGAAACAATTGATTCACTGTTTCATTACGAAGATCATTAAGATCTCGAACCGTGGCTTTTGCCAAGAAAGTAAGACCAACATGAGACTGGCCCCCCACCATCGGTTGGATGGCAAGATCTTCAAACCACAGAGAGAAATTCTTCTCCGCCTCTTTTAAAGAAATATCAATCCACTGTCTGATGATAATCCGACCAGCGTTACCAGCCAGGACAAGAGCATAAAAACGGTTAATGTCACTGGTGGACTTCATTTTCGAAGACCAGAGTGATTTGAGAAATCTCTCAACATCTTCAGGATCAGCTACTCTTAGCAAATTGTTAAGATCCATCATATGCTGGGATGACTCTGAATCTTTCAGCCAAAACACACACACCGACGGCCCTAACGATATGGAGTGTGGTGAGTTTTTTTCGAGCATATAATTGAGAGCAGCAATATAGCCAGTGGATGCTTCTATGGAGGCTGCTGCTCCCATACTTTGTTTAAAATCAAAGGATGTAAAAGCTGCTTTATCAAAGGAAACAATGCTTGCTCCAAAAGACTGGGTATCTGGCACTCGTTCAATCTTAGGTGAATGAGTAAGAGCTATTGGCTGCCCTGGCAAACCGGTAATCGAACACAGACCAAGGGTTGCTTCCTGGGCATTTGCCAACAATTCTTCCTCGAATTTTCCTAACCAGTAGGGCCGAATATACTCTTCGTCTAAAAGAATATTGTTACCGTTAATGGCAAAGGTCAAACGATCAGCATTCCTCAGTTTTTTTTCTGAACCATCACTCATGGTGATCCACCAATCGGATGGACTAACCTGTGAATGGTCTTCCTCTTGATCTTGAGATTGCTGTTTTGGACCAAATCGAATAAAGTCTGGCGCTACTCCATAATCTCTTTTAAAATTCATGATGCTTAATAATGACGATGCCTGAGTAGCCTCGTGAGCTTCTTCGATTTGATGCCAAAAGTTCTGAAACTTTTTTTGATTATTTCTATCACGAGATAGCTGCTGTTTTTGAGATCTTTTTTTGTTATTGAGATCGATACCAAATAATGCAATCAGCCCATCAGCTAAAAAATCAGCCACACCACCGACACTTTTTTTCCTCAGTGACACAGGACAGCTGACCTTAAAATATTTCATAACAATAATCCCTAAAAAGTCTCCCTGTTCATTTAAATCAATCACAAATTCTATCGCTTTCGACTCAAAAGCTCTATTCTCTACGGATAGTAGCTTTTGATTAAGAGCAAAATCATAAAGGCTTTTCAACATCATAATAAATGAACTTTCTCTATCTAGATGAGAACATGACAGTTATCTCAAGATGTTTTAGGATAGTTAGGATAGATAATGTCAATTTCTTGAGGATGACACTTTATCACAGAATTCTCTATTTTTGCTTGAAAATAACAAGGTTTAGGAATAATAATATGACCTAATTTCTTTTTTTTCCCGGATTGTTTTCGCATAAATCCTCGATGCCGTTCTTTCGGTGAGAACACATCATAAAGCATGATGCCTAATTGCTCATCTATGGGATGAGATGGTAATTCTGCTGTTGCATCCTGAGCGAGCTCAAAATCACAAGCAAACTCTCTCATTCCGAGTCCTGGGCGGTGATAACATTTACCAAGACTCGCTCGTCTATTAAATTCACCAGCGTACTTCTCAACTGTATCCCCTGGACGATGAGCTAAATCAGTCGTGTTAATTTCAGCACCAATAATATAGGCAACATCCCTCAGGGCGAGCATATTTCTTTGGGTAGCATCATCAGCACCGCCACCTGCTTTAATATAATCGATATCTTTGGGATTTTTTTGCCAATGCTTAACTCGGCTAGTACTAATTTTTTTAATAACTTCATTGCGTCTCACAGAAGACCAGTGACCTTTTTTCAGAACAGTCACTGAAGAAATCGTATAATACAACTGAGGCTCCCAGAAAATTGCTTCTAGCACACCTCTGGCTGCCGAGGGAGTAATGACGGAATAACTCACTCTTTCCACCTTCATTTCAGGTCGAGTAAAACAAGCCCAGTCACCCCAAACCTTAAGATAAACAAACTTCTTTTTCATATGATCTTTATGTTTCTACCTTGTGATCACTATTATAATCTTTGAGACTTTGAACTTTAAGGTTCTTATTAACTATGTTAACCACCTGAATGGCAGTTCGCTATCGTCTCTTGAAATAATATCTTTAATTGCCTGCTAGCTACATTACCAAGCCGAGAAAATTCCACACACACCAAATCTATGATCAATCACTTGACGGCAAGATAAAACCCAGAGATTCATGGTAACAACTTTGATCAACAACAATATACTGACCTCTTGGTAACGTTTGAATAATTAGATTGTCTCCTAGCAATTTTTGATACTGACTTTCCCGAAGATTAACCGTGTATCTTTGTAAAGGACGAAACTCTTTCTGACTTAAATAACCATAATTACTAAGCCTGGTTAAGTGTTCCGTATGAATATCCAACCCTTCATAAGGCACAAGGACTGGCCATGACGCGTCACGAATAACTTTTGCTTTTTCAGAGACCAAACGAAATTTCAATTCTCTACGTAATGATTGTAGGCAAAAATGGGAAGAATCTTGAGTCCCAGTATATGATGAGAAGAGTTTATGGAAATAATCGGCAAAAAAACGGGGATCTGAGGTCATTTCATTTAAATCGCGCCCCTGCATAATCATTGACTGTAGGATATTCGCTGACAGTTGGGTGGCTGTTTCATAAACCCCCGAGGGTAACGAGTGTTCTTCTGGGCGAAAAATAACCACTTTTCCTTTAATATTCTCGCCTGACACATTTTGCCGTTTTCCTTCTCGATTACAGCGTCCTGCTGCTTGAATCAAAGAGTCTAGTGGGGCTATAGCTCGGTATACAACTGGAAAATCAAGGTCAACACCAGCTTCAACAACCTGGGTTGAAATTAAATAGCAAGGTAACTTAGCATTTAATCTCGCTAACACCTGGGTCAGAGTATGACTACGATGTTCCGCGCACATGGCGGAGGACAAATGAAAAACACAACCCTTATCCACTTGAGAGCTCAGAGTTTCGTACAACTTCCGAGCTTGAGCTCGAGTATTCACAATAGCTAACACTTGACGTGTGTCTTCGGCGTCAAACATGGTCGCAAGATCTTGCCAACTAAAGACTTTACTTGGCTCATAAAGATACGAAACCCTGGTTAATTTTTGAAATAACGTCTCAGCATTTGGTATGACTTCATGGACCTCGTCCTTGGCTGAAAACCCGGACTTTAACACGGAACTTTGTCGAAAAGCAGGCTGAGTTGCTGTGGAGAAGACCACCGTTGTCCGGTAACGCTCCTTCAGTTCTCTTAACACACTCAAAAGTGGCTCGAGTAAATGATGAGGGAGAGTATGCACCTCATCCATCAATATCACCGAGCGGGCTATATTATGAAGCTTACGAAGACGACTAGGACAATTCGCAAACAAGGATTCAATAAATTGCACCGAGGTGGTCACAATAATCGGTGCATCCCAGTTATCTGCTGATTGTGTTGTGCCAGAAGGACCATTACCTTCCAGAGAAGCGCTCCTATTTTTTCCTTTCACAGCACTGTGATGCTCGACCACAACACCGTCATGATTTGGATCAAATATCTGACGATAGATCTCAGCATTTTGTTCGATAATTGATAAATAGGGAATCACCACAATCACGCGATGTAAATTGTGACACTTGGCATGTTCTAGGGCAAATCTCATGCCAGCTAGGGTTTTACCACCACCAGTGGGCACCGTTAACTGAAAAAAACCTTGCTGTCTTTTGCCTGCCTGGTAACAGTGTTCGTGGATATCCGCACGGATATGACCCAAAGTAGACAGTTTATGATCAGTTTGTGATGATAAACTCTTCATATGGTCATCAAGTTGCCGAATGAACCTCGTATGATCTAATGTCCGTGGTAATGGGATTTTCATGTGACCACGAGAAAATCTTATGGCATCTAAAACGTCAGCATCTGTTAAACAAGAAAATAACATCCGAATATAAAACTCTTGGGCAAGCCTATCACCATGGCTCACAAAATCTGGCTCTTTCATGGTGCCTTTGGCTGGCAGAGGAGCTACTTCCGCCACAAATTTTTTTTGCAGATCAGTGAGTTCTTCTACCACACTCTTGTCATCGTAAATCACAGACTTCAGCCAAGAAGCACTATCAAGGCCAGCATGATGACCCGCAATGGCAAAGGCCACTGACACATTACCTAACTCAGCAGCTAAAGCGGCGCCATAGGCTGCATGGCGGGTTTTTTCTGAACGAGGTTCCTTGCCTTGTAAATAGCGCTGGAATAAATTTCGGTACTTACCTATATCATGTAATCTCCCCGCATGACGACACACCTCTGCCATATCTGGTCGAAACGCTGCCGCAAATTCAGCTGCTTGATCACCAACATTTTTTAAATGTCTGTGGAGGGGATTCCATTCAGAGAAATCACGACTTTTATCTTTAGGGGTATGGGCAAAAAAAGCTGTCATAATACTGTTAACTCCTTGCTTAAATTAGTTTTAATGGTTGTGATGAGCGACCTTCTCTCACGTCACACGTTAAAATTATCCTCTTGACAGATCCTTGAATCAGATTTAAACTCCCAGTCAAGCATTTTATCTTGCACAATGCTTTTCCACCTACGAAAAAACTGACCCTATGATCTTACGTTTTTCCTAAGTTAAAATATGTAATAAGTGAACAGATCATAACCATAACCTGGCAGACTCTATGTTTATTTTATGCACTGTCACCGATGTTTTCCCATAGATGTCATTATGGTCTTAGCACTTACGGTTTTCATATATTTATATTTATATTTATTTACTTTTTCATAGGAATGAATGCTCCATGACAAAACATGATCTAAACAAATACAGAAACATTGGGATTTCCGCTCATATTGACTCGGGCAAGACAACCCTCACTGAACGTATTCTTTATTATACTGGACTGATTCATAAAATTTCTGAAGTCCGAGGTGAAGGAGACGGAGCCAAGATGGATCATATGGAGCTCGAAAAAGAGCGGGGTATCACCATTACCTCAGCTGCTGTGACCACATCATGGAATGATCATACGATTCAGATCATCGACACACCAGGGCACGTTGATTTCACTGTGGAGGTTGAACGTTCCTTAAGGGTATTAGATGGTGCTGTGCTTGTTATTTGTGCCACCTCAGGTATTCAATCACAGTCGATTACAGTGGATCGTCAAATGAGGCGCTACAAGGTGCCTTGTGTTGTTTTTATTAATAAATGCGATCGAGCTGGCGCAGATCCGTTCTCGGTTATCGAACAACTGAAAAGCAAGTTATCACACAATGCCGTTCTGATGCAGATTCCTATTGGCCTGGAGGGAGAGCATGAGGGTGTTATTGATCTTTTCTCCCGAAAAGCTTTTTACTTTGACGGCGAAAAAGGTGAAACTGTGCGCTCTGAACCAATGCCTGAATCGTACAGAGATAAAGTCGAAGAATACCGTGCTATTCTCCTCGATTCAGTGGCTATGTTTGATGATGAGCTCATGGAGTTAGTTCTTGAAGAACAAGAGGTTCCTGAAGAACTGTTTACTAAAGTCGTGAGAAAAGCCACTATTAACCGAGAACTCACCCCGGTATTTTTAGGATCTGCTTTTAAAAACAAAGGTGTTCAACTCTTACTCGATGGTGTGGTGTCTTATTTGCCTTCTCCTCTCGACTGTCGTTATTACGCGAACAATGTATCTGATGGTGAAAAGGTGGAGATTTTTCCTGAAGTCGACAAAAGTCTCGTGGCTATGGCCTTTAAAATCACCGACGAAACCTTTGGTCAACTCACTTACACCAGGGTTTATCAAGGAGTTCTTCATAAAGGAGATCAGCCTTATAATCCTCGATTAGGGAAAAAACAAAGGGTTGGCCGAATGGTGAAGATGTTCTCTAACGAGAAAATTGAGATTAATGAAGCAAAAGCTGGCGATATTATTGCTATGGTTGGTGTTGATTGTGCTTCTGGAGATACTTACTGTGCTCAAGAAGCTGGTGCTGTTACCATGGAAAGCATGCATGTTCCAGAACCGGTGATTGAATTAGCCCTAAAACCTAAAAAACAAGAGGACCTTGATAAAGTCTCAAAAGCACTCAATCGCTTTATGAAGGAAGATCCCACGTTTCAGGTGAGTGTGGATAAGGAGTCAAACGAAACTATTATTCGTGGCATGGGTGAACTTCACCTTGAAATTTACGTTTTAAGGATCTCAAGGGAGTATAAGGCTGAGGTTGAAGTTGGTGCCCCGAAAGTTAATTACCGAGAAGCACCCACTATTGTGGCTGATTTTGATTACAAACATAAAAAACAAACGGGTGGTTCAGGTCAATATGCTCAAGTGATTGGCACCTTAAAGCCCTATGATCCTTCTCAAGATGATGATGAATCAAAACCAACAGATGGTTTAAAGTTTAATAACAATATTGTCGGTGGTGCTATTCCGAAAGAATATCTCCCTGGTGTTGAAAAAGGTTTTCGAGAGTCCCTCGCTAAGGGTCCCCTTGCTGGTTACCAGGTCCTTGGCTGTGAAATCGATATTAACGATGGTACTTACCATGCTGTGGATTCATCTGAGATGGCGTTTAAAATTGCCTCTCGCCATGCATTTAAACAGGCTTTTATGGCAGCAAATCCCGTTATTTTAGAGCCTATTATGAAGGTAGAAGTCGAAACCCCCACAGAATTCCAAGGAACTGTTCAGGGTGATCTCTCCTCACGTCGCGGTATTCTTTCGGGGTCAGATATGAGAGAGGACATGACTATTATAGAGTGTTTTGTGCCCCTTGCTGAGATGTTTGGTTATTCGACGATTCTCCGCTCCATGACCCAAGGTAAAGCAGGTTTTTCCATGGAATTCCATGATTATAAAGCCGTGCCTTCATCGATGCAAAAATCTTTAATTGATGCTTATCAAAAAGAGCGACTCAACAATTAGTTTGTTTTGTCGGGCACACCATATTTTCTCTGATAGTCTTGAATTTTATGGATATGAAGCCGTAAATTGGGCTCTGATGTCGCCTCAAGATACTTAATAATATCTGTAACACTCACGAGACTGGGCACACGACAGCCAAATTCTTGAAATATTCCTGTGTTAGCACTCACTTTTTTCTGGGGATCTTGGCCATGATCATAAATGTATTGTTCTTGACGATCAACGGTCACCATGGCGCCTATGAGGCTCACGTTTTGCTTTCGTAAAAACAAAATCGACTCCCCCAGTGACAATCCTGACGTGAGTACATCATCACATAACAATATGGCTGAGCCACTCACATCTTGTAATGATCCCACTGTGGCACCTTTTTCACCGTGATCTTTTGGCTCTTTACGCGAAAAAGCAAAAGGAATACGTTTTTGGGTTTTATGGTACCAACGCTCGGCAAAACTCACTGCGAGAGGTATACCTTTATAGGACGGACCAAACACCCCTTCTATCTTAGGACCGTACTCTTGAAAAATTTTTTCTGTAAACAAATCCATAAGTGCCGACCAATGATCACCATAATACAGTCGACTTGTATTAATAAAATAAGGGGTATTGCGCCCTGATTTTGTTTGAAATTCACCAAATATTAGGGCCTGGCTTTTTATGAAAAGTTGCACCACAATATCCTGTAACTCACGAGAACGATTATGGTTATTATGAAATGAAAGTTGTGCCACTAATAAGACCCCTGATTATTTTTTTGAATTCAGCAGTAAAAACCGAGTAAATTATATAATATTAAGGTATAATGGCCAAGTTGATGTCAACAGGTGAGTTTAGGGTATACTCTAAGCCCCTGATAATTGTTTATATGTTATGTTGTAATTTTGCTGTTTGTTTTATTTAGGAGAATGATTTTAACGTATGCCAGGTATTAAATTAAAAGAAGGTGATTTCATTGAAGGCGCCTTAAGGGCTTTTAAAAAGCAAGTCGAAAAAGCAGGAGTTATCGGCGATATCAAAAGAAAAGCACATTACGAAAAACCGTCAATTCGTCTGAAAAAAAAGTCTGTAGCTGCTCGAAAACGTCGCATCAAACAATTGAAAAAGTTTGGACACTTTTAATGAGCTAGAGTGGTAAAGAGTGGTAAAATATCTTCCTAGCGCCGCTAATAAGGCTCCATTGTCACTTCTTAGGGAAATGGTGTATGGGTGTTCGTTTCTTATTTCCTAGCAGCCTTCCCCTATCTTTCGAAGGGTTAGTAGAACAAAAGTTTCCATCCACACACCATCTCTGAGGGTGACATCCGGACGAGACACTGTGGAATACCCGATCTACATCTAGCCACTAAAGCTAACACTTAACTCTTCCGACAGTGTTTTTAACCGGGTTCATCAACTGTGACTTTCACTTATGTGAGTGATGTTTACTTAGCAGTCTTATCAGCAGTCACAGTAACATCGATGAATATTTGTTCAGTTTTAGTACTATCAAGCACCCCGGAATTAAACACAATCTTATGGGGAGTCGTTGTTTTATCAATGGTATAATCCAAATCCTCTATCGTGCGCTCTCCTACCCTAACCTCTGTCACCTCTAAGGCTTGACCTTCTTTAACTAAGGCGAGATCATATGA
>JAPOQT010000277.1 GCA_026710525.1 Pseudomonadota bacterium | reverse complement strand
GATCGTCTTGCCATTATGCTGCCAAATACCTTACAGTATCCCGTGGCCCTTTTTGGCGCTCTGAAAGCCGGTGCTACCGTCGTTAATGTGAACCCCCTTTATACTCCTCGAGAACTGGAACATCAGCTGTGTGACTCTGGCTCTGAAACCATTGTTATTCTAGCTAACTTTGCTCACACTCTTGAAGAAGTCCTGCCTAATACCAAAGTGAAAAATATTATTGTTTCGAGCCTTGGTGATCTCTTTCCTTTCTTCAAACGAACTCTGATGAATGCCGTCGTCCAATACGTTAAGAAAATGGTGCCATCTTATCATTTCTCTAACATGGTATCTTTTAGATCCGCTCTTGAACAAGGTTCTCTTGAAGAACCTCTTGGTGTTCATGTGACATTCGCAGATCACGCATTTTTACAATATACGGGTGGCACCACGGGGGTGTCTAAAGGGGCTATCCTGACCCATGAAAATATTGTCGCTAATGTGGTCCAGTCAACAGCTTGGATTGCTCCTGAAATTATCGAAGGTCAAGAGAAAATCATCACCGCCCTACCCCTCTATCATATTTTTTCACTCACGGCCAATTGCTTAGTTTTCTTAGCTTATGGTGGTGAAAATATTCTCATTACCAACCCTCGTGATATTCCGAAATTTATCAAGACCTTGAGTCAAAATGATTTTACTGCCATTACCGGAGTGAATACCCTGTTCTATGCCTTACTTGCCCATGAGGATTTTCAAGATCTTGATTTTTCTCATCTTAAAATTGCCTTAGCTGGCGGTATGGCAGTTAAAACATCGGTGGCTGGTGATTGGCATAAAGTCACAGGCAATGTCTTGTGTCAGGCATACGGACTCACTGAAACCTCACCAGCAGCCTGTATTAATCCCCTCAACTCACCCTCGTTTAATGGTAGTGTTGGTTTACCTGTTAGCTCAACTGAGGTGACTATTAAAAATGATCAAGGTGAATCTCTTCCTCAGGGTGACACGGGAGAGATTTGCATTAAGGGTCCTCAGGTTATGAAAGGATATTGGCAAAGGGAAGAAGCGACTAAAAAAGTTATGACAGCAGACGGCTTCTTTAAATCAGGAGATATTGGCTACATTGATGAACAAGGCTACGTCTATATTGTTGATCGGAAGAAGGATATGATCCTGGTGTCAGGTTTTAATGTGTATCCCAATGAAATCGAAGAGGTGGTGTCTTCTCATCCGAAGATCCTTGACTGTGCTGCGATTGGTGTGGCTGATGAGAAATCAGGAGAGGTAGTGAAAATTTTCTGCGTCAAAAAAGACCCTCAAGTTTCATAATCAGAGGTCCTCTCTTACTGTAAAGAGCATCTCACCAATTACAAGGTGCCAAAGTTTATTGAGTTTCGCGATGATCTACCCAAAAGCAATGTGGGTAAAGTCTTGAGAAGAACCCTCAAAGAGCAAGAAAAAAATAACGCGTCTGGGGAATCTTAAGTGAGACTCATTATTAGGGAACGTAACTTGCCATCTCTACCGGAGAAACACGGCCAATAATAAGATGGTAACTGCCGCCCCTGCGCCACATAATAATATTGTATTGATCTGACTCATAAGTATAGTACTCTACCCCACCCTCAATACTTGGTTTAAATGAAGGTAGATAATTATTTTTGGAATCAAAGCTATAGTGAACGAGAATATCATAGCGAGGAATCTTTTCATGGACGACTTCAATTCTTGTTTCAAGACCGTCTGCTGAGACCACTTCTTTTTCAAGTTCAAGAATATCGTGACCATCTAACTGTTTCCGGTAAACCACAAGACTAATATTCGCTGTTTCGTAATCAAGAACTGACGCCCCAACCACTGCCCAACCTTGTCCCAGATTCAGCAAGGTGTTGTCCCAAGAGAGCTTCGGATGATTTAAAAAATATTCTCGTATCTCTGACAAACTCGATGTTTTTAACTCTATTCGTTCGTTGAGCTGATAAGGATCTTCAAGAACCTTTGTTTCATAACTAAGAGCTTCAACCGGCTCAAACATCATGGTGTTTTTGGGAAAGAAACTACGGCCAAGCAATATGAGAGCAAGACAAAACACTCCGTAAACAAAGGCTTGTTTGAGCCGGCGTTGTCTTAATCCCTTGAGTTCATGAATAGCAAGCTCTTCTTTTTCTTCAATATCTTGCCTACTTTCACCAACCTTCATTTTTTTCGCTAGTTCACGAATTTTCTCAAACTCTGAAGAGACGAGATACTGCTGACCAAGCCAATCTTGGATCTGACCACGAGAAGTGCGGTAGAGAGAGAGAATGTTTTGATGATCCGATGATTTTAAGTAGCTATCGACCTTATTTTGATGGGCTAAGGTTAACTCATCGAGTAAAATTTGATCAAGAAAAGCATAATATAAGCTTTTATCATCTAACGGAGACTCGTTATCCGGTGTTTCTACTGTGTGATCAGATGTCATATTATTATTCTCTCGTAAACGTTACTCATGGTTTGACCTTGGATAAACTCCCATATTATTAGACGAACTCTATGGTTAGCACCCATACTTCTTGGCCACTACTCGTACTCGTCATCCTGCACAGGATCGTCTTGTTGCTGATCCTCCCTTTGGGATAAATAATCTATTTGCCACTCTCGAGCTTTAGCTAAATAGCTCAAATATTCACGTTCATCAATAACTAAAATATGCTGAATAACCGCCTTTGACAAACCAAAATAATCACTCAATACGATTACCCCCCGCTCAACCAGAGTTAACTGACGCAATAAACTCAAGGCGTAGGGTAATTCTGAAGACTTGGTCTGGGACTGATCTTTCATTG
>JAPOQT010000276.1 GCA_026710525.1 Pseudomonadota bacterium | reverse complement strand
TATTATTGCCATATTTGATCAAAACGATCTCCGTGTCGTTGCTATAAAAATGAAAATTCTGTCGAAAAGAGAAGTGAGAGATTTTTATCAGGTTCATTCCGAAAAATCTTTTTTTCAGGAACTCACTGAGTACATGACTCGTGGCCCTGTGGTTATCATGGTCCTTGAAGGCAAGGATGCTGTCCAGAAAAACCGTGATGTTATGGGGGCAACGAATCCTTCAAACGCTAAAGATGGTACTATTCGAAAGTTATTTGCCAGTAGTATTCAAGAAAATACTGTTCATGGCTCTGACTCCCTGGAGAATGCCAAGAAAGAGATAAGATACTTTTTTTCTGACTCTGAGGTGTTTGGCTCATAGGTGATGATCGTATTTGGAAAAATTGCCACGTGCAAGGATGTGAGGTCGTTGCATTTCTTACTTGCGGAATACCACTGTGACTGATCATGATATTATAGAGTTGATTGAGCCCGTTATCAGAACTTTGAAGATCTATCACAGATATTCGGTGTCAGGTTTAGAGCATATTCCTAAAAAGGGTCGTGGGATTATTGTGGTGAACCATTCCCTGGCGACCTACGATATTTGCATGCTAATCCATAGTATTTATATCAGGACCGGCAGGATGCCTCGACCTCTTGTGGATCGACTGTTTGAAAAACTACCATTGATTAATACCCTATTTACTCGTTTGGGGTGTGTACCAGGTAGGCAGTGTCATGCTCAGAACCTGTTACTTGAAGATCAATTGATTCTTGTTGCTCCAGGAGGCATGGCGGAAGCTATTCGGCCATACACTGAGAGATACCAGATTAAATGGCAAGACAAACGTGGTTTTATCCGTTTAGCCATCACGTCTCAAACCCCGATTATTTTAGCCTTTTGCCCAAGTTCAGATGACCTTTATAAGGTTTATGACACTCAGATAACCCGATGGTGTTACCGTAATTTAAGGTTACCCATGATGTTTGTGCGTGGTTTAGGTCCTACCTTATTTCCCAGACCTGTGAAACTGAAGCACTATATTTCACCACCTATTATGCCACCTCAAGTAACTCACAATGACCCAGAGCAGGTGATTGATCTTTTTCATGAGAAAGTCATGGAGCAAGCTAAATCCATGATGTTATCACTACCGGTTAATCCCAATAATCCTCGTGGCCTAAAGCATTACTGATACCAAATATTAACATTTTCGTCATCCGATTCGATATATTAGACACCATCTTATAGTTAGCTAGTAATGATAGGGGGATTTTGTGGAGGTGAGGGTGACGAACTGTCATATGAAATTAGATCAGTATCCTTCAGTGCGTTTGGTGCTAAAGATATTTGTCATCGCAACTCTTCTATCTTATACGTTTGGCTGTCGCTATTTTGGCGATCATCATATTGAAAACCAAGCCGAAACTATGGTTCGAGTTGGTAAAAAAGTTCCATTACATCTATTTCCCTCTTATATTATGTCCTTAAAAATGAATTCACCAGAATCAAGTCAACAGGGTAAACCATCAAAATGTTCTGGGATTCGGATATCCCGCTATCAAATTTTGACGACGGCGTCTTGTCTACTTTTACCAACAAGTGATGGTGAGTGGATAGAAAAGGGAATTATTGAAATTAAGTACTTTTTTAAGGCATATTCCACCTACAGTTTATATCACTGGGATATTTGTGAGCTATCACCTAGAGATATTGACGCCATAGACTATCATCCTCTTCTTAGTCAAAATTCATTGCTGCCAGTGCAAAATGATCTGGCGATCATTACTGTTTTGAGAGTGTGTGGTGGCCCTGCTCAAATGTTACAGTCAGCCCCGTTACCTGGTTCTTATGCTTCTCGCGTCCAACCAGGTGAGTCATATAATTTATATAGCTTCTCTGATCTTGTTGAATGGCGCCAGTCATTATCAGATGATCTGTTTTATAGTGCTGAAGGCATTGTGAATTCAAATTATCTTCAACAGGCTAAATACGATTTGTCAGAGTCATTGAAGAGGCTCAAAGCAGAAAACAAGCATGATCCAGCTAAAATCAACGAAGCTTATCAAAAAAAGCATCATAAATTAGAGCAACTCTCATCATTATCATCAGACTCTTCAAATACTAAGTTTTTCTTTTCTCTGAAGGCGGTGGCTACTGCTTGTTTGAGTAGCCGAGGGTCTCCTGTCATTAAGACACTCCCAGATGGCCAAAAGGTTGTCGTCGGGCTAGCGCAAAATGTTCTACCGAAATTTGAGGTGGTTTCACCAACATTATCCGGCGTCATAGGCGCCATTGTTGGGGCGTCAATCTTCTGTTTTGAAGATATCATCGTCACTAATCTTCAATCTTACACCGAATGGATCAATACCACTATACAGAAGCGTAGCGTTGAAAAAATTTGAGGTTGTGAATCAAAATCGACTCTTTTTAAACAGATGAATAATGGTAACTTCACCGTCTTTATCTCCCACTAAGAAGATC
>JAPOQT010000275.1 GCA_026710525.1 Pseudomonadota bacterium | reverse complement strand
TTTACAAACGTACCTACCATGAAGAATCAGCCAATGATGAGCCTCGGGCAAATATTTCTTATCAATAATAGTCATGAGTTTTTTTTCCGCTCGAATAACGTTATCTTCTAGGTGAAAACCTAACCGTTTTCCCACCCGAAAAACGTGGGTATCTACAGCCAATACAGGTTGACGAAACAGCTCGGCTAAAACAACATGGGCTGTTTTTCTCCCCACCCCGGGTAGTTCAATAAGATGGTCATAGGTTTTAGGTACCTGACCACCGTGATACTT
Source organism: Pseudomonadota bacterium (assembly GCA_026710525.1). Taxonomy (GTDB): domain Bacteria; phylum Bdellovibrionota_B; class Oligoflexia; order Oligoflexales; family Bin106; genus Bin106. The sequence goes on along the minus strand of JAPOQT010000275.1, from coordinate 5,855 downwards.
CTCGAGCATATGAGAAAGTTTAATGAGGTTTTTTGCCTTAGTAGGAGCAAGACCAAGGCTTGCGATATAAGGAAGGAGTCCTTGGGGGGATAGGGCGTATAATTCAGAAGGTGTGGTAACGACTTGAAATAACTTTCTGGTACATTTGTTCACTGATTTATCAGTGGTTTGAGCAGATAGGACCACAGCCACCAAAAGTTGGAAAGGTGTCTGATACTCAAGCTCACACTTAGGATGAGGGGTTTTCTGGCTAAAAATAGTCATGATTTCAGCCGCTCTTCCCCTGAGAGTAGCTAATTTTTTTGTCATTAGCTTACCTTGTTAGGCTTTCTTATTCAGAAACCGTGAGAGTAATGTCGCCATGGACCTGACACTGGCACGCTAATCTCTCATTTTCATGGGCATTCATGGTCTCTAGAAAGTCTTTTTCATCTTCTTCCATGGGAGATAAGTTTTCGTGTCCTTTATCAACTTGTACCATACATGCGCCACATGCGCCATCACGACAACCAAACAGAATTGATGTATCGTATTCATCACACATGTCGATCATTTTGTAACCATCCTCAACATCGACGGTCATGTTGTCCGTGGTAATGTGAACCTTAGGCATGAATATTTTCCATTATCGTGAGTGGGTTAATCATGAGTAAGTGGACACCCACTTACTCCAGTGCAATACTATCATTTTTACGGCATAGCTTATCAAAATTAAAGTTGGAATAAGCTTACCTAAGTTTATAAGTCTTAAATCGTGAATGAGCAAGCTTTTCAAGCAAAAATCCACTGAGATAATCCCAAATCCAGAGTCTCATCTCATAGTTAGATACTTTGAATGTTAATTTAAAGCAAGCAAAAAAAGACCAGAGATAAGAGGAGCCACCTATCTCTGGTCATTTAGAATTTTTCGTAACTATTCTGGCATCAGTATCATTCAACATCGCCTGGTCTTAGCCCTTCAGAACCAGCCATCCCAGTAATTGGGACCCCAATTCTGAAATCGCATTCCAGACTCACGTCGTGTTGTAGACGACGGGAAGACTCTGTGTCTTCGCTAGCCTATTCTTCTCCTTCTTCTTCCATTACTTCATCAGAAGAAGAGCCTTCAGAATCAGTTGTTGCCTCTTCGCTAACCTCATCAGCAGAAGCTTCTTCTCCTTCAAGTTCTTCCATTGCTTCATCAGAAGAGCCTTCAGAATCAGTTGTTGCCTCTTCGCTAACCTCATCAGCAGAAGCTTCTTCTTCAGCATCTAACGCTTGTTGCTCACAAGCAGCATCATTTTTTTCAGCAACACTGTTATGATCAGCTGTTACTACAAAAGTAAGAGTAACACCAAAGGTATACTTAGTTGTTGTCATTGTCTCATCAGATACAACTTCCTCTTCAGAAGCACTGTCAGTCATCACGTCTTCGTCAGTCGTCATTTCCTCAGCCACTTCTTCTTCTGATTCAGCAGATGCTTCTGAGCCAGTGTCTTCAACAACATCTTCAGTAGTAGATTCAACACCTTCTTCAGTGGTTTCAGCTTCCATAGCTTCCACAGTGACACTTTCAAAATTAGATAATCCAGTGTACTCAAATTTACCACTTGTTGTAGCAAAGTAGGTTTGGCCATTAACATATAAACCAAACTCACCTAGTTGCTTAGCCAGTAATTTCTTTAACTCAACGTCAGCAAATTTCTTTTCTTCACCCTCGAGAGAGTAGAGAAAATCGTCAAAAGTCATTTCAACTTTTGAGTTAACGGTTAACGTAAACTCACCTGACATGGTTTCTTTTAACTTGCCAACCGTAAGACCTTCCTCTAATTCACCAGCAAATTGGTAAGCAAGGCTATCTTGCTCGCTTTTCGTGAACTCACCAAAACCGCTAAGAACAAACTTGCTGTCAGTGAAAACAAAATTAGCCAAACCGTTTTCGTAAACTTCGCCAGTTTTGAAAAAACCGAGATGTAAAAACAGTTCTTCAACAACGTCTTCATCAGCGAAGCAAACCCCAGGAAAATCATTAAGAGATTGTTCAAACGATGTCATGCCGGACACGTTGTCAGCAACATCGCCATCGCCTTCAGCTGATGTGCTCTCTTCCGTAGTTTTTGCTTTTTTCTCACCTTTTTGCTCTTGCTCCGGCTCTTTGGGGCTCTCTTCGATGACTTCTTCACCACATCCCGCAAACAGGATGAATAAAGAAAAAAGAAATGCGCTACCTAAAACACCAACATTATAAAACTGTTGTTTCATTCATGACTCCTAAAATTAACTTAAAAAACGAAACCAAATAATATATGAACTAAATACTATAACCTAAATGACTGAAAAAACGTAACTAACAAGAATTTGATCGATTAATACCCACTGATTGGTAAGAGAGAAAACTTTGATGCAACGCCTATATGAAAAACAGCTACCAAACTATTGTACCACAGTTATTATTAATTGTACCGTGACATTGTTTCACTTTATTCTTAGCCCGAGGATTTTAAAAACTGTTCTCACTCTGTGACATACGGTCAACTTCACATACGATCATAACGTAATCCAGCTAAGATATCCATCATGCGGAAATATTTCTCGGCTCATATCGGATTATCCTTGAGATTATTAATGAATTATTTTTATACTTTTTCCTATTTAAAAAAAACACGCGGCCTCGCTGGACAGATTAACCATAGCATCATGGTTAATATTCTTGCCAAGAAAATGATTTTTATAATCATAACGGCATCAGTTGATATTTTGTTTTATTTATAACTAGTGTGAAAGATACAGGTGGTGATAATCAAAAAGTTAAACTCACCACTACAAAATTGATTGTAAGACCTTTGTTTTAATAAAGCAAAATATTTTATGAGGGCGGTTAGAAAAATATTTTATAGGTTGATTTTTTTTATCACCAGAGCTGCTGCTGAACCACCAAAGCCTAAACCCAAGATACAAGAGTATGTTGCTTTTCCGAGTCCTAAGGGGCGGAAGCCAGAGATTTTTTGGTCTAACTCATAAGGTGGTGTTGGTAATTTGCCATGCTGTTTCAGGGCTTCAATACTCCAACCTAATTTGAGAACCCCTGAGGCACCAAGTGTGTGTCCAGTTGCCCAAGGCGAAATGAGTAAAGACACTTTCCCACTAAAACAGGCAAAAATTTCTTTAATAGCCATTATCTCAGCGCCATCTCCTTGCCTAGTACCAGAGCCATGAATCGTTAAGACATCAATTTGTTCTGCTGAGATACCTGCTTCATTAAGGGCTATATTAATTGCTTTTTGTAAACCTTGAGCATGACGCGTGATACCAACACTTCCAGCGTGTTCTGTTGCCGAACCATAACCGATAATTTCAGCGGTGGCTTTTGGTTCTTCTCTCCGACTAAGTAAAACAAGGCCAGCGCCTTCACCAGGTACCATACCAGAGCGATTCTGACCAAACGCCATTAAAGGGGGTGATCCATTCTTTGTTGATAACACTCCTGCTTTTTTCAGAATTTGCCACACGTAGGGTGTAAGAGGTGCTTCCACACCACCACAAAGAGCATGACTCATCATGTTACATCTCAGTAGCTTAAAACCGATACCGATGCTTTGTAGTGATGATGTACATGCAGAAGCAAGAGAGAAATGGCCACCACCGAGACGAAGTTTTTGTGCTAAAAAAGATGACGTGGCTGATGAAGTCGTGTTTGGGCTAGTATGAGACCTAATGGTAAACTGGGTAAAGAAGGGTGCCTTTTGGTCAGCAGGTGGTTTTGGCTGATAATAGGCGCTGATGGTCTGTTCGAGAAGGGCGCTTGCCCCCCTCGAAGACCCCACAATAACTCCGGTATTCTGACGATCTTCACGAGATAACCCATCGAGATTTAATTGTTGTGATACCACATATAACGCCCGTACCGTGTCATCAGAGTGTCGCCACTCTTTAATATTTTGCAGGGCAGCAATGTTTTTGGTAGTGACGGGAGAATAACCATAACCCACTCCGAGGAGTTTACCGGAATAGTCGTGAACGTCTTTTAAGTGATACTGACCTAACAGCAGACCATGATATCCGCTAGTTAAATCATCGCCAGCAGCAGAAATTTGCGCAATTTGGTGAATGAATACTCTTGGCTTATGATAGTCTACAGAGGTTTTGAGCATAGTAAGATCTGGTTCAATTGATTCATCTTCATTGCCATAATAATCTTAGGATACCTTATGACTTCGACAAGCACCAAAAATCTTCACGAGTTAAAGGCAGAAATCTCTCGTGTTTATCACATGCCTTACCTTGATCTTATTTTTAAAGCCCAAGAAATTCATCGTCGGCATCATAATCCTGAAACAGTGCAACTGTCTCATTTACTATCGATTAAAACAGGAGGATGTCGTGAAGATTGTGCCTATTGTCCTCAGAGTGCCCATTACAAAACACCTGTGGTAGCTGATAGGATTTGGGATGTTGATCGTATTATCGAGTCAGCCATATTAGCTAAAAAGGCAGGGGCAACTCGTTTTTGTATGGGAGCTGCTTGGTCGTCTCCACCGAAAAAAGGTGCTGTTTATCAAAGTTTGCTCACAGCAGCGCGAGAGGTCAAACAGTTAGGTTTAGAAGTGTGTATGACCCTGGGTATGCTCAATCAACAACAAGCATCAGAATTACAAGCAGCCGGCGTCGATTATTACAACCACAACCTTGATACCAGTCGGGAGTATTATCAGAAAATCATTACGACACGAAGTTATGATGACCGACTAAAAACATTGGATCATGTTCGACGTTCCGGGATGAAGGTCTGTTGTGGAGGTATTATTGGGATGGGAGAGTCTCTCGATGATCGCATCGGGCTACTCACCGAACTATGTTTACTGGATCCACCACCAGAAAGTGTTCCTATTAATCAATTTGTTAAGGTACAAGGCACTCCTTTGTTACCAAGCGAGTCTTTTGATTCTAGGGATATGATTAGAATGATTGCGACCACGAGAATCATGTTGCCACAGTCAGTGATCCGTCTTTCTGCTGGGCGAAAAGATATGACTGAAGATGGCCAAAGTCTGTGTTTTCTCGCCGGCGCAAATTCACTTTTTATTGGTGAAAAATTACTCACCACAAGTAATCCTGAGCCGGCAAAGGATTTGGCTATGTTGCAGAAACTTGGTCTAAAACCTAGCACCCATCAAGCTCTAGAACACGATGACAAAGAGGATGCCGGCAATAATAGCTTTGAACAAGTTTGATATGTGGTTAGGAATTTGCTGATTTTTCCCAGTGTCAAGCTTTTTAAGTTCCTTTTCTAGGGCCGCTAGCCGCAATAAGACACGTTCCGTTGAAATTTCAGACAACTCATCGAGATGTACTGAGATATACTCCAGATGATGCTCGTTTTCGAGTGATTTCCGTTCTTCAGCGGATATCTCATTGACAGCAATGCCTTTTTTATGAGCATAGATGAGTAAGGTGAGAGACAGTATACGGTCCATAATCTGTTGTTCACCTTGAGCTCGTTTGAGCACCCCTTCCAGGTGAGCTTCCTTGTCTTTAAGGCTGATGATTGCCTGTGGTTGTTGGGTGGTTGTATGACCAGTATTCTGACCTTGATCTTTCATAGATGGCGAGGAACTTTGATCGAAATGGGGGAATATAGGTGTTTTCGGCTCTCCTGAAGGTGGTGGCCCATTCTTTTCATGTAACCAATGATCTGAATGAAGTGGCTCAGATAAAAGGTCCAGATCAACATTATGGGCAAATTCTGGCTCTTCAATCATTTGAACACGATAGACACCACCAGTGATTGTGGCTATGGCAACTAACCCTGCCATAAAGACCACCCTCCCTTTACCTGACATATTTTGCAGAAATTGTCCAAAGGCACTCCGACTGAA